>JAHISX010000026.1 GCA_018817915.1 Bacillota bacterium | reverse complement strand
TTTGATAATTTTATGACTTGTTCATCTGTGAAATAATATAATCCCATTTCATCACCAGCTTCCTATTATCTCTATTATAAAGTAAAAACCCTATAGCCAGGGTCTTTTTTCAAAGAGTCCGTTTTATAGGGTACATTTTAAGGAACTTAGGTTCCTTTTTTTTATCTAAAATACTTTTTCCCATAAACCAGCATCACAACCATAGTAATGATTCCCATCCCTAATTGAAATAAAACAGGTGAGAATGCCGGTTCCATGAGTCCTACAAAAAAACTTAACAATGCAGGGACTCCCATGATGTAAACCAAGAATTTGATGCTATCTAAATAAGTAAAGAATTTAGAATAACCAAATCTAAAGAGTTGAAGCACTAAGGATAATATGATTAAGAACAATGCATTCATAGCAATACTTGTTATAGTATTAACAAGCAAAGTATATAAAACAATGTACGGACTAAAGGACTCTTCAATTGCTTTCCCAAACTCAGCATATAAGACTTGTCGTTCAGCACCATCAGATAAATTGAGTTCTAAGAAACTTTGAGAATAACTAAAACCTTTATAGTCGTAACCAACCATACTCGCACCTTCACCATTTGAATAAATAATGGTCGACTCTTTAAATAAGACTTGTTTTTTAGTTAAGTCATAATCAGAGCTTTGGTAATTAAAAATATATGTGATACCTTGATGCTCATAGGTATATTCAAGATCTGTCGAACAAACAAGTTTTGAGGCGAGAATGCTACAAGATTCAGGTAAAACCCAATCTGGCGTCTCCAAAGTAAAACTTTCTTCGATAAAATTCAGTCTCCATCCTTGCTCTTGAACTATTAAATAATTAAGTGGAAAGACATTAATCATGGCTAAAATGATGAAATAGATGATAATTTTCCACATCTTTTCATTGACCCGGGTAAAGACTTTACTGTATTGAAAAGAATATTGAAAAAATCGGACAAGAAACATTAAATGTATTCCTCAATTCTATTTGGATCAATGGTGATGATTAAAGAACCGTAAGCTGGTATATTGAGCGTTCCATAAAGTAAAGAAACATATTCAAGATCAACCAGATAAGGATCTTGAGATAAATTGTGGAGGACAAGCACAGCTTGCTCTACATCTTCATACTGGAAATATCTTAAATATCCCTGGATATTTGATGTATTGTTAACATAGGCTTCAAAATAATTACCATACATTAAGGCTGGATTATCTTTTCTAAGTTCAATCATTTGCTGATATTGTGAGAATAATGAGTTTTTTGCTGTTCTTTGAACAGATAATGTATCAACTGCATCATTAGATCCATCACTTGGTAACCAAGTAGTTTGATATGCTGCATCACCCCATAAGAATGGTTGTCTGCGATACTCATCATAAACAGTGCCATAACCTGGAATGTTCACACCTTCATACCTAACACCTTTCATACCTAATTCATCACCATAATAGATGAAAGGACTCCCTGGTAGAGTTAATGATATTCTAGCTGCTAATGCTATTTTTTCCAATGTGTTATATGTATTGAATCCACCCATGGATGCAATTCTATCAACATCATGGTTATCGATGAATGGAGAATCAACAAAATCAGGTCTTATAAATCTAAAATCGTCATAAGCCTTCTTTAGATTTGATACCAAAAGAAAACGATTATTACCATATCCAACTTTATCCCAAATATTAGATGCCGCACTGAAGTTAAATAAAGAATCGGTACCAATGTAATAATCAGTTGTTAGTTGATAATTATAATCAAAAACTTCAGAAACGAGAAAGCTATTTGGATCAATAGATTTCATATATTGATTGAGTTCAAATATCAAAAGAGCATTATCTAATGTTGCATTATTACTTTCAATTAAATGCTTTGCTGCATCAATTCTAAATCCATGAACACCCATTTCTAAATAGAAATTCATAATGTTCTTCACTTCAGCAACTACAGCTGGATTTTCGAAGTTTAAATCCTTCATTCCTCCAACAAAGCTTTCGTATGCTGTTCCATTATTCCAAATATAATAGTCTCTATATTCACTTGATGTACTACTTGCTGCAGAGATATACCAAGGGTGTTGATCTGATGTATGATTGATCACTAGATCAATGATGATGTCAATACCTCTTAAGGATGCTGCATCAATTAGATTTTGAAAATCAGCTAATGTACCATAATCAGATTCAATATCATAATAATCGGTTACACTGTATCCATGATATGAAGGTGAAGGATTAATTGGCATTAACCAAAGTGCAGTTGCACCCAATTCTTCTATATAATCCAAATGCTCTGTAATCCCATTTAAATCACCAATACCATCTGCATCACTATCAGCAAACGATCTGACAAATATTTCATAATAAACATCGTTTTGAGGATAAACTAGTGATAAATCAATTGGCTCAATAATAGGATCAATATCTTGATCACATGCAACAAGTCCTGTAAGTAGAAAGATGAAAATAAAAATTGATAATAACTTTCTCATTAAAATCCTCTCTTTCTCATCGATTCGGTTTTATTCATAAATGTATTTTTCCCAGTAGGCTTTTCCAAATCAACAACTTTTGTTTTAAATATATAATCATGGATTGTTCTTCCTGATTTATCAGAGAGGATAAAAAATGAAACAATCATATAAATACTGAATGTGCCTATACTTAAAGCTAATTTAAATAAGTCTCTTAAAATAACTCTCCATAAATCAACATCAGAACCATCTAAATTAACAACCTTAATTTTTTGGATTCTTTTACCAAATGTTTGACCCTTAGAGAATAAATATGGAACAAAATAGAAACCTAAGAATGCTGCACCACTAACGATATAAGGCAAAGCTAAAAATATATCTCCTAATGCCCAAGAAATAATCACAAATAATGTGACTCCGGATGTATCTATAGCAAATGCTCTAACTCTTTTTTCAAATGAAGGAATCATCTTTTTACCTCACTTTTTTCATCAATATAATTATACCATACCCATTTTATGAAACCGTTTGCAAACTCTTTAGAAAAAAGGCTCAAACGAGCCTTTGATTATAATGTGTTCATTTGTTCAAAAGGATTTTTATCAAGTATATATAGTTTGATTTCATAACTAGCTAAGAAGACAATCGGCGTTGATAATAAGAAAGTACTATATCCTGCTTCTTTTTGATCTCTTACTATTTGTTCCATGATATCTCGAATCAGAATACCAGTGTCTTCTGAATCAGTTCCATACTGGAAAGGATAAGGATACTCTAATTTGTCAAACATATAATCATTTGTAGCAACTTTATAAATTTCATCATCTTCAAAAATCATGTTTGTTGTTCTCGTACCATAATAGCTACCATAGCCACTAGAAATAAAAGCATTAATCTGAGATCCTGTCAAATGTGTTGTTTTAATAACATTCTCAAATGGAAATACTTGAAAGATTACAGCAGCAGTAATATTTTGTCCATTACTAATTGGTGCTCTAGTTCCACCGGAATTGTGAAAAGCAATATCACTATCTGTAGCAATAACCATTAATTTAGACATATAAGTGGTTAAAGATGCTGTAGACATATATTGACCCGATGGCAATATAACTTCAGTATATAAACTTTCAACTTCCGAATAATATGTGCCAATCAATGCTTCAATATCTGAATTTGCTTCATTTAATTTCGATTCATTTGATGAATTAAGATTTTGAGCTGTTGCATGTGTGATATTTTTGAATTCATCAAATTCTAAAGTAATCAATCCAACAAATTCACCATTTGCTCCTGACTGAATATAGGGCATTCTGACTCCGTTGTCCGAAATATAATCATCATGACTATGGCCATTAAAGACAGCGCCAATTCTTTGATTCCCTGTTAAGGAACTCATAGTTTGATTGTAACCTGTTGATTCTCCATCATCATGCAAGATAGCTAAAACAACATCAACATCTTCTTGTGTTCTTAATAGTTCAGCATAATATGTTGTCCAATAAACAGGATCAGCAAAATAATAACCAGTTATTTTTGAAGTTGCAATGCTGTATTCCAAATCTAATCCCATCACACCTATAATGCCTATTTTTAAGTTGCCACGTTCAACTATAGCATATGGTTCAATATAATCTGGTCTAGTTGTTGTACCTTCAAGAAAGATGTTTGCTCCTAATAGAGGAAAGTCTGCTTGAAGACTTTGTGAACTTGGATCTCTAAAACTGGTGATGATATCTAAGCCCCAATCGAATTCATGATTGCCAATAGTAAAGACATCTAATTGTAATTGATTTAAAACATCTATTGTGGAAGTACCATCAAAATAATTAGATATCACAGATCCTTGCAAAATATCTCCACCAGCTATAAACAATGTGTTCATAGGACTTGCTGTTTTTTCATCCAAAATTAAATTTCCTATATTTGCAAATCCTAATTGTGGGCCATAAAGTGCATCAGCATCTTCCAATATTGCACCATGAAAATCATTAATATAATAAATATTGATATAATCTGGACTTACAAGTTGATCAGGGTCAATCACAGTGACTTGAATCGTAATCTCATATTCATTCCCGACTGCATCAGAAACAGAATAAGTGATGGTATAGACACCAACTACAGTTAAATCTAAACCTGCTGTATCAACAGTAATTTGATCAGTCAAGTTACCATCCTCTGGATCAAAAGCAACCAATCCAGATAAAAAGTTAGGTTCTTCATCACCTAAATAATAGGTTATATCTGTTTGTCCAAAAATAAATGGAGGCGTTTCATCTATGATGACAGTCTGTTGAATGACAATGATTGATACTGATGTATGTATTTCATTTCCTGAAAGATCTGAAACAATATAAGTAAGTGTATAAATACCAGGTGTTGATAGATCTACATTTGAGTCATCATAAGTGACTAAAGCAGATAAATCTCCATCGATAGAGTCAATTGCGGAAATACCATCTAAAAAATCCGGTTCATCTGAACCAATGAAGAATGTAATATCTTTCGTTCCAATAAAACTTGGTGGAACCAAATCTTTTGGTGTTGTAGTATCACAACCTGCAAATATCAAAGCTAAAATAAAGAATAAAAAGATTAGTTTAATTTTTTTCATATGCCATCCATCCTTTGCAAAAGTATTATAACATAGTTTGATAAATCAATACATTTTTTATGTTATAATAATTCGGTGAGGTGTCAAGATGAAAAAACAACACAATCTATTTAATCTCTTTACCACATTTTTAAAAATTGGAGCATTGACTTTTGGTGGTGGCTACGCCATGATGCCAATCATGCGTAAAGAGGTTGTTGAAAAAAAAGAATGGGTAGACGATGATGATATCTTAAAGATTTTAATTATCTCTGAATCCACTCCAGGAGTTTTAGCTGTTAATTCGGCAACATTTATAGGGTATAAAATCGCTGGTTTTAAGGGTAGTTTAGTCGCTACTTTAGGTGTGATTATTCCTTCTTTTATCACTATTTCTTTAATATCCTTGTTCATTATTCAGTTTCAACAGTTAACTTGGGTTGCTTATGCATTTAAAGGTATTCAAGCTGGTGTGGCTATTTTAATCTTAAAAGCAGCAATGAAATTATCTAAAAAGATTCACTTTAATCTCTTTGCAATTGCCATTTTAGTTTTCTCAATGTTATTTGCATTATTTATGAATGTCAGTGTCATTTATCTTTTACTTATAGGTGCTGTTTTAGGTATTGTATATGGTTTCTTAATTCATGTGAAGGAGGCGAAGACTGATGTTTCTAACCCTTCTTAATCTATTCTGGATGTTTTTCAAAATCGGTTTATTCACTTTTGGTGGTGGATATGCAATGATTCCCTTGATTAAAGATGAACTTGTTGGTGGTGGATATATTACTGCTGATGCCCTGATTAACTTTATAGGAATTAGTGAATCAACACCAGGGCCAGTTGCTGTGAATATGGCAACATTTATTGGAATGAGTCAATTTCAGGATATGGGTATTGGTTATGCTCTATTAGGAGCATTTGCAACAACATTAGGTGTTGTTCTCCCTTCATTTATCATCATTTTGCTCATAGCAAGTCTTGGCAGTAAGTTCTTAGAAAGTAAAATTGTAAACCATGCATTCCTTGGACTTAAGCCTGCTGTGATAGGTTTGATCATCAGTGTATCTGTAGGTTTAATCGTTCATGCAGCTTTACCAAATATCGATTTTAAATCTTTAAATTTTGATTTTTCTGGATTTAATTTTAAAGGCTTAGTTATTTTGGTGATTGTTGGCGGTGTGACCATCTTCTATAAAAAAATGTCACCAGTCAAAATCATCCTTTTCTCAGCCATTTTAGGTATGTTGATTTATGGACTTATCCCTTGGTAACTATGAAAGATCTTAGTTGGATTCAAAATAATTTAATCGCTCATCGAGGCTTACATTCTAAAGATCAAAGCATCCCAGAAAATTCTTTTGCTTCTTTTCAGAAAGCACTAGATTCTGGTTATTCAATAGAGCTTGATTTAAATGTACTAAAAGATGGTACTATACTTGCTTTTCACGACTATCATTTTAAACGTTTATGTGATGATCCAAGGGAATTAAGAGATGTAACATATGATGAATGTAAAGATTTAACCTTATTAAATACGCCTCAAAAAATACTTAAATTTGATGATGTACTTAAGTTGGTTGACGGAAAAGTGCCTTTGCTTATTGAGTTGAAACCGCATGGAGATGTCATCTTTTTATGTGAATCTTTCATGAAGATCATTAAGAATTATCATGGAAAATGGGCAGTATTTTCATTTCATCCCAAAGTTGTTTCATGGTTTAAAAAAAATCATCCAGAAGTGATTAGAGGTCAAATCTCAGAGTATTTTAAAAAAGATAAAGAGATGAGTTTTTTGACTAAATTCATGATGAAAAGAATGCTGTTCAATCGCTTAACTAAGCCTGATTTCGTAAGTTATGGTATTCATGATATGCCAAATAAATATTTAGACCGATTAATGAAAAAAGGCATAACTGTCATCAGCTATGCAGCAAGATCTCAAGCAGAATTTGACTTTGTCAAAAGTCATTATCACAATACAGTCTTTGAATTCTTTGAACCTAAAAAATAAGGCACTTCGGATGAAGTGCCTTTTTCATATTTAAAATTAATCCATATCGACATCAAAGCTTTCGAGAAGAGTTTTCTTTTCAGCTTTAGAGTCTCCATGTTTTGTGAAAAACATTGTTATGAAAGCAAGTGCTACAAAGAATGTTGCATATGGAAATAACATTTTTTGATGAATAGAATCCATTAAGAAACCTGATAGGATTGGTGTAATAATTTGAGCTGCCATTGAAAATGAGTAATAGTACCCAGTGTATCTGCCTACATTAGAACCCTTAGCAAGTTCAACAACCATTGGATAAGAGTTAACGTTAATTGTTGCCCAACCGATACCTGTAAGTCCAAAGACGATATACATAATCCATCCTGTATCTTGGCTTAAGAAGAATACAGAACCAAAGCATAAGGTCAATAAGACGATACCAAATAAAATTGTCTTTCTTCTACCAAATTTAGTAGAAAGAATACCAATAGGTATGAATGCAATGATTGCTGTCACATTTGCAATTAATAATGGAATTGTAAATGATGACAATTGAAGGATTTTCGGAGCATAATCAGAAACCTTAGTCATTACAGCGTTATAACCCATAAACCATAAGAAGACAGAAAATAAAATCAAATATAAAGAAATCTTCTTATCACGTGGAAGATCTTGCATGTCATCAGCTTCATCTTCCTCTTCTTCTGTAAGTCCCCATTTTTTATCATCAGCAATACGTTGTTCAGCCATCTTAGGTTCGTTAACTTTCCATAAGAAGATTCCAAGAACAATCAACATAACGACACCTACAGTAACAAATGCCATCGTATAATGAACATACGATTTGCCACCTAATCCAAAAACTGTTAAAATAACTAACGCTGTAACTCCAGCTGCTGCACCCATTAAGTTAATAACTGCATTTGCTTTACTTCTAAGCGGTTTCATCGTAACATCTGGCATCAGTGCTACTGCCGGAGATCTGAAGATTGACATAAAGACAAGTGCAATCAGTAAAACTAATACAAAGATGATGAAGTTCAATGGATTAGCTACAGTAACTTCCCAAGCTAAGTCACTTAAATATATATTATAATAACCATCTAGATATGATAAATCACTGACTTCCAGCATACCAGTTGTTCTACCATCTAAGACAACATTGATCTTATCTTGTACTTTAGTCTGCCATGTTTCGTATCTATCTTGTGTAATAACATCAGCATCAAGAGCAGCGTCTCTTTCAATTGTCATTTGATCAACAAGTGTAACCCAGTAATCTACCTCTAGCCGGTCTACAGTCTCATCATGATTTGCTTCATATAATTGAATAATCGTATTTGTTTCTTGTATACGAGTTGTTTGAACACTATCCATATAGGATAATCCCATAAAGGCAAATGCTGCTACAATCGTACCAACAATAACATAAGGTGTTCTTCTGCCACGTTTTCTATTCGACTTATCAGACAGCGCACCAAATAAAGGTAACATAAACAATGCGAGGACATTGTCAAGTGCCATGACAACACCAGACCACGTTTGATTCAGGCCAAATTTGTCTATCAAAATCTTTGTGATAATAGAATCATAAGTTTGCCAAAAAATCGTGATAATAAAGAATGCTAGACCAATATAAAACGTCTTTTTGTAATCGAGTTTCATTTTTTTCACCCTAATCTTAAATTTTTTTTATCGCTTGAAATCATTATAACATGATTTAATTTCTAACACTATAATGTTTTGAATTTCAATACATTTTGAGCGTAAAGACAAAGTAAAAAAGGACACAATTACTTATAAATTGAGTCCTTTTGAAAATTAAATGGATTGACTACCTAGTGCAAGAGCTTTTTGATTAACAGGCAACATGCCCACTTTTTTAGCTCCTAAGAAATGTGTTAGTGAGTCGAGTATAACTTCATCTTTAAATAGATTGACTACTTTTATATAAGCCCCTAACATAACCATATTCGCTACTTGAGGTTTATCAAGAGAAATTGCAAGCTCACTCATTGGTACACCATAGGTGTGAAAATCAGAATCTATAACATCATGTTTAATTAATGATGAATTGTAAAACAAATTTCCGCCTGATTTGATCTTCTTTCCGAATTTTGCTAGTGATGGTTCATTAAAGATAATTAAATCGTCAGAGTTTTGAAAAACAGGAGAGTAGATTGGGTGGTCACTAATTGTAATTGAGCAATTTGCTGTTCCACCTCTTGTTTCAGGACCATATGTAGGTACCCAAAGACTATAAAGACCTTGTGCATTTGCTGCGTGAGCTAAAAGCTGACCAGTTAGCATAACACCTTGTCCACCAAAACCAGAAATTCTGATTGTTCTAATCATGGTTTCATCACATCCTTATAGACACCAAGTGGAAAGATTGGAAGCATATGTTCTTTTGACCAATCTAGAGCTTCTCTTGGTTTCATACCCCAATTGACTGGGCATGTTGAGATGACTTCAATCAAAGTAAATCCTTTGTTTTCCATCTGATATGTGAAAGCTTTTTTAATTGCTTTCTTCGTTTTTCTTATATTTCCAATATCGTGCATTGAGGTTCTTTCAACATAAGCAGCACCTTCTATTTGAGCAAATATTTCAGATACTCGCATTGGATTACCATGTTGTAAAACATTACGGCCTTCTTGAGAAGTTGTTGTTTTCTGACCTACAAGTGAGGTTGGTGCCATTTGGCCGCCAGTCATACCATAAGTTGCATTATTTGCCATAATGACAGTTATATTTTCTCCGCGATTTGCAGCATGTATCGTTTCAGCAATCCCAATAGATGCTAAATCACCATCACCTTGATAAGTGAATACAATTCGATCTGGTAAAACACGTTTGATGCCTGTTGCTGTTGCACAAGCTCTACCATGAGGCGCTTGTTGGAAATCAGTATTGATATATTCATAGCTAAATACAGAACATCCTACAGAAGCGATACCAATTGATTTACCTAAAATACCTAATTCTTCTAAAACTTCAGCAACGAGTTTGTGAAGCATACCATGTGTGCAACCTGGACAATAATGTGTGCGGGTATCGGTTAAACCTTTAGTGCGTTCATATCCTGCCATTTAGTCCACCACCTTTTCATCAAAATGAAGAATTGCTTCAACTATTTCTTCAGGTGCTGGTACCATACCGCCAGCTCTTCCATAGAAGCCTACTTTGTATCTGCCCTTATTTGAAATTAAGACATCATCTAACATTTGACCCATACTCATTTCAACAACTAAAATACCCTTGCAAGTCTTTGGTATTAAATCAAAAGCCTTTTTAGGATATGGCCATAATGAAATAGGACGAATGAGACCTACGTGAATATTCATTTCAGTTAGAGTCTCAATTGCTGATCTAACAATGCGTGAGACAGTTCCATAAGCAACAATAACATATTCAGCATGAATCATGTTAATCATTTCATACTGAACTTCATGTTGAATAATTCGATTATACTTGCTTTGTAATGCAAAATTGTGTTTTTCTAGATAAACAGGATCTAACCCTAAACTATTTACAATATGTCTACCTTCGTGATAATCAGTACCATTTGTAATATAGTTTTTCGGCTCTATGTGGCGTTTTTTAATTGGTTTATCTAAGTCTACAGACTCCATCATTTGTCCAATTAAACCATCAGCTAAAACCATAACCGGATTACGGTACATATCCGCAATATCAAAAGCTTGTTTCATTAAATCTACAGTTTCTTGTATTGATTCTGGAGCCAAAACAACGACTCTATAATCGCCATTGCCTCCACCTCGTGTAGCTTGGAAATAGTCTGCTTGAGAAGGCTGAATGCCCCCTAAACCAGGGCCAGCTCTCATGACTGAAACAATCACACATGGAAGTTCAGCACCAGCTATGTAGCTGATTCCTTCTTGTTTAAGTGCAATACCTACTGATGATGAAGAAGTCATAACTCTTGCCCCAGCACCTGCAGCACCATAAACCATGTTAATCGCAGCAACTTCAGATTCAGCTTGCACAAAAACTCTGCCTGCTTCTTTCATCAGTTTAGACATATATTCTGGAATTTCATTTTGAGGTGTAATAGGATATCCGAAGAAAGCATCTAAACCTGCTGCAATAGCAGCTCTTACGATTGCTTCGTTTCCTTTCATAAGTACTTTACTCATGATTGAGCACCTCCACCTTAATTACTGAATCTGGGCATACAATTGCACAATTGGCACATCCGATGCAAAGATTCATATCACTCACTGTAATCAGGTGATAGCCACTTGAATTCATACGATCTTTATCTAGGGATAAGATTTCAACTGGACAAAAAGATACACATAATTCGCATCCTTTGCAAGATTCATCATCAAATGTTAATTTCCCTTTTTTCACTAGACCACTCCCTATCTTTTTATGTAATTATCTTGAATATTATTAATTGTTTCAATGCGTTTTTTAGCAAATACTTTCGCAGCTAGTTGCGTATTAATATTTTCTTTATCTGCAATTTTGAAAATTTCAAGTAAACGATCATAAATCTTTTCAATATCTCTTGTCGCACGACCAATATTATATTCCTTCAATTCATGATAAACGTTGATTAGTCCTCCAGCATTGATAACGAAATCAGGAGCATATAATATATCCATATTCTTGATCATGTTTCCATGTATATCTTCATCATGTAAAACGTTATTTGCAGTACCTGCAATAACTTTTGCTTTAATTTGAGGTATCGTTTCATCGTTTAGAGAAGCACCAAGTGCACAAGGTGAGAATACATCTACATCTAGTCCATAAATGTCTTTAGGAGATACACAAATGACATCTGGATGTTCTTTCTTTAAACGGTTGATATGTTTTTCATTAATTTCAGAGAAATAAATCTTTTTAGCTTTCATTTCTACTAATTTTTTAATCAAATAATAACCTGTTTGACCAGCACCTTGAACAGCAAATGAATATTTAGAAATATCTTCATCGCCAAACTTGTACTGTAATGCTGCACGGATACCATGGAATGCTCCAAGTGAAGTCATTGGTGATGGATTGCCTGATTTACCTTCTAATCCAACAACATGATCTGTTTCCATACTGACATAGTCCATGTCTTTAGTGCTTGTGTTAACATCTTCTGCGGTGATGTAACGTCCATTTAAGCTTTGAACATAGCGTCCAAGTGCTCTAAAATAACCTTCATTTTTAACAACATCTGCATCACCAATAAGAACTGTTTTACCGCCACCAAGATTTAGTCCTGCAGCTGCTGCCTTATAAGTCATACCTCTTGCAAGTCTTAGGCAATCTAAGATTGCATCATCTTCGCATTCATAATTCCAAAGTCTAGTACCACCAAGGGCTGGTCCTAACGTTGTATTGTGAATACAAGTAATACCTTTTAAACCTGTTGTTTTGTCATAAAAATAGACAATTTGCTCATACCGATGCTTCGTCATGTAATCAAAATGATTGAAATCGCTCATGTGAATCTCCCTTCAATTTTTTAAAAGCGCTTACATAAGTATTATAACACAAGAATTTAAGTTGTATATGATAATATCATATAATTTTAGACGATTTTATTCTTTTTATTTTATGCTTGACATTTACGTTACGTAAAGGTTTATACTTATAGATAGAGGATGTGAATGAGATGAAATACTTAATCAATGAATTTGCTAAATTAGCATCAATTAGTACAAGAACATTAAGATATTATGATCAAATAGGATTACTTAAGCCAAATATAGTCTCTCCTGGTGGCTACAGATATTATGGTAGTGTTGAAGTCAATCGATTGCAACAAATTTTATTTTTTAAGGC
Source organism: Bacillota bacterium (assembly GCA_018817915.1). Classification (GTDB taxonomy): domain Bacteria; phylum Bacillota_I; class Bacilli_A; order Acholeplasmatales; family Acholeplasmataceae; genus Peloplasma. The sequence goes on along the minus strand of JAHISX010000026.1, from coordinate 38,141 downwards.
AATGGATATACCCTTAAAGAAAATTAAAGAGATTCTTGATCAACCGGAGTTTGATCATCTTGAAAAGCTTAAGGAACACTTGGAAAAGATGCAACAAAGAAAGAAACAACTCAATTCAATGATTTCTACATTGAATCAAACCATTGATTCTATCGAAAGGAAACAAGAAATAACCGATAAAGAAAAATTTGCAGGATTTAAAAAAAATCTACTTAAAGAAAATGATGACTTGTATAAAGATGAAGTTGAACAAAAATGGAGTAAAAAAGCATATGACCAATCTAGAAAAGCTTTTGAAAGTATGTCAGAATTTGAATATCAGCATTTCAAAGAGCTTGGAGAAAAGATTCTTAGCAATTTAAAGAAGGCTTTTGATGCTCATCTGGATTATCAATCAGAGGCAATGCAAAACGTCGCTAAATTACACCAAGAATGGATACAAGCTGCTTGGGGTAGATATGATGCTGATGCACATTATCAACTTGTGGAAATGTATGTTGCAGATGATCGATTTAAAGCTTACTATGATAAGAATGAAGATGGTTTAGCTGAACTACTAAAAAATGCTGTTCAATATTATTTGTTAAAATAAAAAAAGGCGATTGCCTTTTTTATTTATCTAGAGCACTTTGAATATTTTGTATTAATCTTCCTACATGAAGCCCATCAGCTAAGGCATGGTGTACTTCAATTGAAAATGGCATCAATAACTTATCATTGACATTTTCAAACTTTCCCCATGCTAATTTGGGAATAGTATCTTTTTTGTCAATGTTATGTGCATGAGATACCTGTGTATATGATGCCCATGGAAATGTTGTAATATAAACAACATCAAATCTTTCTTCTTCACTCTGATCAAAGAATTGATTGCCTTGATCTTTAGATTTTTGTTTTGCCTTATCAATGAAAGTTAACAAGTCAGTTTCCATATTAGTAGTAACAAACTTAAATTGATCAGTGCCTTCAATCATATCCGTAAATGATGGATGAGTTTCGTCAAATAAAAACACATCATCTTTGATGATTCGGTAACGGAAATTGTCAATTTTGTTCATTTCTTTCATGGCAAGATGCATGAATGATAAGTAAAAGGACAGATGTTGTTCCTTTATCTTTTTAACGAATTCAGTCACATCAAGATTGACAGTCACTAAATATCTAGGAATATCTAGTGTTGTAAAAAAGCTGTAAGGTTGAATACGATCCCATGTTTCAAGATTGATTTTTCTCATGATTTATTCCTCCTAAAAAAAGAATTCTTTCTCTTGTTAGATTTCTTACGAGTTTGCTAAAAAATACTGCATCATACCCATGAACTGTATGTTTTGTCTGATGTTCTATCACTGGCACTCCAGCTTGTTTAAGTCTTTTCGCATAGAGAATACCCTCATCTCGCAAACAATCATAATCGGCAGTTTCAATATATGTTTCTGGGCTACCAGAAACATCTGCTAATGATGGTGATGCATATTCTCGCATGCCATAATCACCATTTCTCATATATAATTCCCACATATCTTTGTTTAAAATAGAATTCCACATAGGCACATCATGATATAGTTTCATAGATTCAGTCTGTTGCTCAATATCGAGCACTGGATAAAGCAACATTTGTCTGTGTATTTTCGGACCTTTTCTATCTCTTGCTAAAAGTGCAACACCAGCAGCAAGATTGCCTCCAGCACTATCACCAGCAATTGAAATATCGTTAATATCAATATTTAGAAAATCAGCATGTTCTACCATCCATAACAATGCATGATAACAATCTTCAAGTGCAGTAGGAAATGGATATTTTGGCGCTAAACGATAATCAACATAAATAGCTTTTTGTCCTGTTTCTAGGATAATATTCGCAACTAACCTTTCGTGCACAGGTGTACCTTGGATTTGAAATCCACCACCATGAATATAGAGAAGACCTGGAGATTTTGTTGTCTTGCTTTTGACCTCATAAACAGATAATTTAACTTTTTGATGCATGTATCCTCTAAAAATAAATCTTCTTTCTCGAATCCCTTTTTTAGGTTTCGTAAAAAACATGGTTATTTTAAATACAAGATTAGCAAAAAACCTTCTTGAATTTGTATACTTAGAAAACTTAAGTGGTTTTAAAATATTCAGTTCATGATCAATATCATACTTATCCATAAATCCCCCTATTTTTTAAACAATTGCAAATATGCCTGATATCCTTCTTTTTCTAATTGATGAACAGGTATAAAACGTAATGATGCTGAATTAATACAATATCTCAAACCGCCTAATTCAATTGGACCATCTGTGAACAGATGTCCTAAATGGCTATCCCCAACTTTACTTCTAACTTCTGTTCGATGCATACCAAAAGTTCGATCAAGTTTTGTAGTTAACTGTTCGATTGGTTTTGCAAAGCTTGGCCAACCACAACTGCTATCAAACTTATCTAAAGAAGTAAAAAGTGGTTCTCCAGAAACGATATCAACATAAAGACCAGCTTCATGATAATCCCAAAAAGGATTTTCAAATGGTCTTTCAGTCCCATTTTCTTGTGTTACATGGAATTGTATTGGAGTAAGTTTCTTTTTTAAATCCTCTTTTTTAATCATTCTATTCACCTATATTCAGTGTAACATATTTTATTGTTAAATAATAAAGCAACACCTTTTTAACGATGTTGCCTACTGAAATATTTATACATCCTAAAGAAAAGCATCATTTTTTGAAATCAACAACGGTTTCAAGTAGTTTAGCAACTTCTTTTTCTAATAAATCATAGCACATATCCATCATCTCAAGTGATTGTCTCTTAGCAGCATCAATCATAAAACTTAGAAGCCAAACAGCTCTCTTACCACTTAAATATGCACAAGATCCTTTGAAATAATGTGTGGTTTCAACGATTTGAACTGCATTTTTTTCTTCTATAGCTTTTTTGATACGTTTTAAATCTTTCGTGTATTCAATTAAGAATGATGCAATGACTTCGTCAGCAATATCAAAACTACCCTCAAATCTAATTTCAAAATCTTTTTGATCAAAGACAAACAATTCTTCAGGTATTTGAATTGTCGAAGTTGCATTAACATATTTTCTTAAAATTAAATTTAAGTTCTTAACTCTGATTGGCTTAAATATAATGTCATTCATTAATGACGTTTTTAAAAAATCATAGTCATTTAAAAATGCATTTGCTGTAACTGCGATGATTGGAAGTGATTCATACATTTTTCCTAAATTTCGGATTCTTCTAGTGCTTTCCATGCCATCCATATCTGGCATTTGCACATCCATAAATACTAAATCAAATGATTCATTTTTAATTGCTTCTATTGCTTTCAATCCGCTACTTACAGATTTTGATCTCATACCTTCTTTAGTTAAAATGCTTTCTAAAGCAATGCGATTTAATCTGTTATCATCAACAATTAGAGCATATCCATTCAAAATGGATAAGCTTGAAAAATCATCATTCATTTGCCAAGACGAACTACTCATTGTATTGATGATTTTTTGATGTAAATTATGTCTGGATATTGGAAAATCAACATATAAGTTGATTGCATTTAATTTTTTCTGTTCACCTTGATAAATTGAGATAACACACGTGTAATCATTCCCGTTTTTCATTTTGAGATTAAGAATTAATTCTTCTTCTTTTATTTCCGATTCAAAGAATATCAAATCGCATTTTTCATCTTTAATAGTTTCCAAAGTAAATGTTTTTATACCCATCGATTCTATTAGATTCTTAGCAATTAATTCTTTTTTATCTGAAATAATTAATGCTTGATAATCTTTTGAAAATGTATAAGTGTAAGGTTGGGCTAGTTCAAAAGGTAATAAAACCTTAAATGTACTTCCTACATGAGGCTCACTTTTGATCGTCATTGTGCCACCCATCAGTTGAACAAGCTCAAAACTGACAGGTAAACCTAATCCAGAACTTTGGAATCGATTAAATCCTCTTTCTTGATTTTGCTCAAAAATACGATTAAGATGTATTATTTCATTTTCATCTAGTCCAATTCCACTATCTATAATCTCAAACTCAATCATTGACTTTTGTTCTTTTATGACTAAATTCGTTTTTATTCCAATAAAACCTTCATGTGTATATTGTATTGAATTACTTATCAAATTGTGCATAATTTGTCTCAATTTGCGATAATCTCCAACCACAGTTTGATTAATTCTATAATCATAATCAATATAAAAATTCAAACCTTTTTCCTCAGCAATTGGCTTATGTGTTTTATAAACTCTAATCAGCTCATCTTCAAGGTTAAATGAATCATTATAGACTTCCATATTTCCTGTTTCAACTTTGGATAAATCAAGAATACCATCCACAATGCTAGACATGACATCGATTGATGCTTGTCCTATTTCTAGGTAGTCTTTTTGTTCAACACTCAAATTTGTAGATTCAAGAAGATAAATTGCATTATAAATTCCGCCTAGAGGTGTTCGAATATCGTGACTCATTTTATAAAGATATTCACCTTGAGATTTGTTCTTTTCAATCATTTTGTTTTCTAATTCATTCATTTTCTCTTTAACTGAAAATCCTGCATATATTTGTTTGATTAAAACAGCAAGTACTTTCAAAATATTTCTTTCTGATGTATTCCAATGTCGGTTTTGAACAACTTCTTCAAAGCTAATGTATCCATAATAGTGATCCTTAATAATGATTGGCTCACTAGCGAAAGATACGATATCTTGTGCCTTGACAGCTTGAAATAAAATATGATTATCTTTAATCATACTGATATCTTCAATGATATAGGCTTGATTGTTTAGATGATACTTGAAGAAATCTCCATTTAATTCGGGAATGGACACATCTTTAATGTATTCAATTTTAGATGAAACATTTTGATTACACCATTCATGTGTCTTATTAATTGTTTGATTTGCTAAATTGTACTTAACAATTGAAATTCGATTAAGGTTTAAAAAAGTCCCAACAGTAGAAAAAATCACTTCCACTTTTTTATTGAAGTTGTCTATTGTAATATCAGAGAAACCAGAAATGGTAAAGAAGAGTAAATCTTCTACTGATTTGATTGATGTTTGTTCAGTTTTATCTTTGGAATCATTAATAGACATAATTTTTCCTTTCGCTTGTATACATCTATTATATCTTATTAAGCATGCACATTATCTTAAGTTTTGCTTAATTTCTTTTATTCGACTAAATAAAAATGAAAAACAACCTATTTTATCTGCCTCATTAATCCCTAAAAATAGAAAAGCACAATATGTGCTTAACTTAAATTTTCAATAAAATCATATTTTTTCTCAATCGATTTAAAGATATTGATAATGATGTAACTGATTAAAAGATAAAAAATAGCGGCTAATAAGAATGGTGAAAGGGTGAAGTCTCTAGAAACGACTTCTTTAACACTTCTCATGATATCCGAAATAGCAATAACTGTCACTAAAGCTGTATCTTTAATTAGAGTAATGACTTCATTGGTTATGGTTGGAATTTGCTTTCTGATCGCTTGGGGCATAATGATATAAAAATAAACCTGTGATTTGTTTGCCCCCATGACTTGGGCTGATTCAATTTGATCTTTTTCGGTATTTTCAATACCAGCTCGAATGATTTCAGTAAAGTAAGCTGTGTAATTGATAATGAAAGCAATATAAGCTACCATCATTCTATCTACTGGGATACCCATCATTGGTAATGCATACATGAAGAAGAAAAGTTGCAACATCAAAGGTGTACCTCTAAACAACCATGTATAAAAAGAAATCAATTTTTTTAAGAATGGTGAACCGCGATAAATAATTGCAGCTATGATACCAAGTGGAAAAGAAATAATGAGGGTAATAAAGAAAATACTTAAAGATACTATGGCCCCATCTATTAAGTATTTTCCAGTCTCAAGTAAATAACTCATGATATAAGAATAATATCTTCTCCAAACCAAGCATTTGAAATTGTAGCAGCACTACCATTTGAAACCAATGTTTGTAAAGCTTGATTGATTTGATCTCTAATATCAGTAGATGCTAATCTAAATCCTACACCATATGTTTCAACACCAAAATTTTCAGTAGCAACTTGATAAAGATCATTTGTTTGGCTAATCACATATCTACCCATAATTTCATCGATAACAACTGCATCAATGGTTCCACTTGATAAATCTAATAAAGCTAAATTGAAAGTATCATATTTAACAAATTCATCCAATTGATCAAAAATTGAACTTGCACTCACTGCATCCTCAGATGCACTACTGATTTGAACTCCAACTTTCTTTCCAATTAAATCATTAACCGTATCAATTGTAGAATCTTTTCTCGTAATCACGATTTGACTATTCGCAAGATAAGCATTAGAAAATGACATTTCTTCTAATCTTGAATCTGTAATGGTTAATCCATTCCAAATCATATCAATCGTTCCAGCATTAAGTTCTAATACTTTGGAATCCCAATCAATTGGTTGAAATCTAACTTCAACACCTAATAATTCTCCTACTGCTTTAGCTAAATCAACATCAAATCCAACTAGATCGCCATCATCATTTCTAAAGCCCATAGGAGCAAACGTGTCATCTAACCCAACAATGATATATCCTCTTTCTTCTATCTCTGCCCATGTATTAGGGACTTCATTGCTTTGGCAACTTGCCAACATAAATATTGTAAAAATAAGTATCAATAAACCAGATAATTTTTTCATATAATTCACCTCTGCTACCATTGTACTTTATCACTTTATCATTGTAAAGCGTTAAATTAATGAAAACGTTATCTAAATAAAAAAAGTGAGGTGTCCTCACTCTTATTTTGCGAAACGATGTGCAATTGAACTTGCAGCTGCAGCAGCGATAGCGCCAACAATATCATCTAGAAAAGTATTGCATTTTCCTTCTTGCTTGCCTTCAGTATCTAATTTTCCAATGATTCCAGGTTTTGTTTTATCGACATACCCGAAATTGGTGAATCCAATTGAGCCATAGACATTTACAATCGCTAAGGCTAAGACTTCATCAATCCCATATAAACCATAATCTGATAATAACATCTCTGACAGTGGTTCTGAGATTAATCCTTTTTCAGCTAATTCATCTAGTTCTAGTCCAGTTAATACTGCATTTTGTACTTCTCTTTTCATCACAACTTTTTTGACATGCTCTAAACATAGCTCAAATGTTAAATTGGATAAGTACTTACTTTGTAGATCCAGTGTAATTTGTGCCATATCTTCAAGTTTCGCCCCTCTAGACTCTAGTCTTTCAACAACAATCTCATATCTTTTGGCATCATTCATCCGGTTTTCTTCTCTATATTTTTCCATGATTTGAACCTCCTTAATTCTAGTTTACGTTTTTAGTGTATTATCATTATACATGATTTTATTTTGTTATCAATCCTGGAATGTAAATTTATAAAAAAAGTGCAATGAATGCACTCTTATTTCTGGTTCTTTTTGATTTCATCTAATCTAGATATAATTAAATGATATCCATCAGCACCATATTGCAAAGATTTATTCACACGACTGATCGTTGCAGTTGATGCATGCGTTTCTTCTACAATCACATGATAAGGTGTTTTTAAATCAAGTAATTTGGCAACTTTTATACGCTGCGCCATGTCCATGACTTCTTTGACTGTGCAAAGATCTTCGAACAATCTATAACATTCTTCTTTATTTTCTAATTTAAGAATAGCTTCAAAAAGCAGTTCAATGTCATTTGATGCAAATTTTGATTGATAAGACATTTTTTCACCTCATTTTGTTAATTATTATATCATTTTTTATACTTTTATGTGGAAAGAATCATCATTTTATCATTAGGAAGATAAATAAACTCATCAACACCAAGATCACTTCGTCCAATTGTATAATCACTTGATAAAATTTGTGCACCACTTTCTAAAGCAGCATCATAGTTTGCTTGTTCATAGACTAAATCAGCGTCTATTCTTGTTCGTACAATATATCCTTGACTGACTAAAGCACTGATTGCTGCAACATCTGGATCGTTGTGAACAACAAAAGATGCATAGGGTTCACTTATTTGGTCTGGATAAACGCCTAAAAACATCGGTAAGGATCTTAAAGTCGGATCAAGTTCATTATATGTTTCAGTAAAATTACCAGGATGTAAAACGAAAATCACTTTACCTAAAAGGTCAGAAACACTTGGCCATCCTGTGGTTTGAATGGTTTCATTCAATGTCTTACCACTTTCTAACATGTCACCGGGTGTAAATAGTGTATCTCCTAATTTGTCTTCTATCAAATTGTTGAGTTGGTCTAATTGATCACTACCTATAACTTGTAGTGCATGATCCAAAATCATCCAATCATCTTTGATTTCCATTAAGATAATGATTGGAACATGATTTGGGTTATTTCCTGAAAATAACTCAATTTCTTCTAATGCAAGAGAAAATACAGGAGCAATACTACCATTATCAACCAAAGGCACGTGGGTAAGCATAAACTCAGTTTTTCTCATTCTGATATCAATTTCCATGCTTCGAATGCCAGCTTCAAATTGATCCGTAAAATTTTTATAACCATATTTGAGTGCTTGAGCTTCTTCAGGAGTTGATCCAAGACCTATAAAGAATCTACCAAGTACTGTTCCATTTGATTTATAGCTGTTGTGAGAAGCTAACATTTTGATGTCATTTAATTTAATCGATGGATCAGATAAATCAAAATCCGTGAAGACAGCATCATCGAGCTCTGTGAAATCTGATGATTGATAATAAGATTCAAGCTGACTAACATGTTTGATTTGTTCATTCACATCAATAATTTTTATAGCATAGAATCTTAACACAAGACCTATAAATAAAATAACAACTGATAAAATCAAGATAAGTAATATTTTGATTGCTTTAAACATATAGTTCGTCCTCTTTTCTAATCATTCTTTTATAGTTTCACTGTATTAATACGTGCAATCAATTTTTCTATTTCATATTTCATTTTTTGGTTAATTGGATAAATGGAATCAAGATAATCCAGCATAGCCTTTGCTGATAGTCCAATATTTTGATAACCAGAAAGCATCTTAGGTAGTTTTTTAGCAAATTCAGGGTAATGCTTTTCAAATCGACGTTCAACACCAAAAACATCTTCAAATATGGGAACTTCTTTTTCATATAAATGCACGATACTTAGAATTCGATTGAGTGCATAAGATTCAAGATATAAATATCCAGATAGTTTTTCTCCCCTAAGTGCTCTAAGTAATCCAACATAGATATTGGTCAAGGCCTCGTTGATAGCAAAATCAGGATCATATGTTTTAATTTTAGGAATATTACCCTTCATTTTTGTAAGATCATCATATTGATATTGATCACTTTTCCAGACGAGCCGGCCATTAGGTTGTGTGACAGTTGCCATATCAGATGATCCAAAAACAGCAAATTCACCATAAATGCCATCTTCAAATAACACTTTATATCCATCAACAGTATTCTTAAACTGATATGCAAGAGGACAAACTTCGCTCATCCATGCTAAATCATTCAAATAAAATGCTTTAAATTCATCTTCTACAATAACAAAGAAATCTAAATCAGAAAATTCATCAACTCTTTCTTGTTCGGTTCCAACAGAACCAAGAGCCATCAAAGCTAAAGTATGTTCTTTTTTAGATAAAACCAGTGCAAGATCATCAAGTCTTTGAAATAAGCGTTTTTCTTTCATTTTTTAAACACCTCATTCCTATTATAGAATGAATTTTGCATTATTCCAAATATTCTTAGAAAAAACAAAAGAGATAACTTAAAAATAATAAAAAAAACCAAATCAATTTTTAATTTTGGTTTTTTTCTTCAATCAGTTTTAAATATTTTGAATAAACTTGTTGAGTTGCACTTTCCCATGTTAAATACAAATCTTTAAATGATTGGTTTGCAACTTTTTGATAAGTCTTTGTATCTTTCATAATATCAATAATTTTTTGTGCATATAGACTAGGATCATTATCAGATAAAAATCCATTAACATTTTCCGTAATCGTATCAGCTGTTGCTGCGCCTTTTAAGAATAATGTTGGCGTCTTTTGACTTGCTGCTTCAATTTGAACAAGCGAACTTGAATCATATAAAGATGGGAATAGAAATAACTGTGCCAACTTATAATAGCTTGATAGTTCTAAACGATCCATGATTTTACCAGCAAAATGCACATAATCCGTTAGACCAGTCTTTTTAATTTGTTGTTTCATCTCATGTTCATATGGTCCACTACCCACAAATATCATTTTAAATTTAAAACCTTTCAACTTTAATCTGTAAAGAGATTGAATTGTAAACTCTAGATTTTTCAAAATATCCAGTCTTCCTACATATAAGAAAATTTTTTCATTGGTCTGAATATCGTATTTCTTTTTGAGCTCAGCTATTTTTTCATCATCATTAAAAGGAATTAAATCAGTTGCATTCAATTGCACTTTTGGCATTTCTATAGCACCATACTCTTTAAATATTTCTGCAACTTTATGATTAACTGCCCAGCACTCATCACATTTATTAAATGTTGATATGATATCTTTAATCGCGATTTCAGATAAAATTTCACTTTTCGTCCGTTCATAGAAATCTTTTTTATATTGACTGTGCAATGTTGCTATTAAAGGTACATGATGTTCTTTAGCATAAGCAATACCAGCTCTACCAATCGTGAAAGGTGAATGAATATGAACGATATCTAATTTGGTATTTTTAAGTGACTTTCTAAATTTGAAATCAAAAAAAGGAACAGAAAGGTCATATTCAGTAAATGGTACTTTAATATATTTACTTCTAATAACTCTATAGGGTAAATTATCTCGATATTTTCTAACTCTTGAACCCGGAGAAAATACGATAACATTTGCATTTTGCATCAACTGTCTTGCATAGTTGTCTACGACAACAACTACACCATCAACCATTGGGAAAAACACATCAATAAATAAACCTATCGTTATTTTCTTATCTTCCGTCATTTTCTTTTTTCCTATCCTAAATATCTACCTGTTGTAAAAGCTTTTGAATTCACTGATATTTTACCACCTTTAGCCACATGTTCATATGCTTTGATTAATTGTGTTACATCATGGTATTTTTCAATTGTGAAATCAAGTCTAAGAGTATTGATTTTTGCTTCTTTAAGTTCATGGATATATTCAATTAAATGGAGAGCTTTTGAGTTTAATATGCGTATATTACAATTACCATCATTAACCAAAGGTAGTTTCAACCCTAATCGGTCTTGTAAATAATATTGATTTAATTCACATAAATGACAATTTGTTCTCGTCTTATATGTTTTTTCGATTGGACAATACTTAGAAATCATTAAATCAACATGACCATAGACGATAAATTCTAAATTGGGAGCTTGATTGAATTTTTCTTCATATAGATGAGCAAACATCATTAAACGATCTTTGCTTAATTCTGGTGAAAGTGTAACTCTTTGAGCGTGATATTTAGAAAGTAAATGTGCAGTATAGATGTTTGTAACATTTAAAAAATCATTGGTAATGACTGAATTTGGATTATTATATAAACTTCCTATTTCGTTAACAACACAAATAGGGTGATTCAATGATTTAGGATTAAGTAAAATACGTTTGAGAGCAGGAATAAGCTGAAGTTCATTATGTGGTTCAACCTGAATCAAATCATCATAATATATCGTCTTAATCTTTTGATCGATTGCAGCACTCAATTGTTCTTCTTTTGCAACTTTAGCGATGAATTGAAATTCTGAATCTTTAAATCCTGAAACACCAAAATCAATTTGATGATTGATGATTGGAGGTTCTCTTAGCGTTCTTGATGCTTCCAAATCTGCGATGGCTTCTCTTCTCAATTCATTGATTAATTTTAATGGGATGAAGCTTAGTTGATCAGTATGCACTTCAAGGGATTCAAAATAGTAAGGCGTGCTACCCAATTTAGATATTTGTTCAAATATTTGAGTGTCTGAGACAACGGTTCGATCTGCCTTTTCAAGGACATCTTTTGATTGAACTTCTATAAAATGTAATCCATCATTTAATTTGATGATCATTTTTTGATTTGCATATGCATAAACTTGTGCCTTTAGTTCGATTATTTTATAGTTTTCATTTAAATAGATGGATAAATCATGCTCCAATTTAATATCAAGTGTTTTAACAACCAGTGATCCTTTAGAGACTTTTTCTGGAACATCAAGTTGAATAATATCACCTGCATCAGCATGATGAATGACTTTATTGCCTAATAAAATACGAGAAACCTGATTGCCATAGTCATTTTCGCCAATGATGCGATAACCATCATTGACTTCTAAGAAATCGGTTAGCTGGATGCTTGCTTTATTATTTTGATAATTGATGACTGTCCCAATAGGTACACCTAGATGATTTGGACGAAATTGATTATTAATTAAGTTAGGTTCTTCATTTAAAATATAACCCTTTGTATATTCTCTATTAAAAACACGCTTAAGACGATCAATTTCAAATTGAAACTTCATTTTCAAATCGTTATCATAGCTCTCAATTGCTTTTCTATAGGACATAACTGCTTGAATAACGTATTCTGGTTTCCGCATGCGTCCTTCAATCTTAAATGAATCCACACCAGCTTCTATTAATTGATCAATATATTCAATTGTCATTAAATCTTTTGTAGATAGCAAATAGCTTTGATCAGTGATTGCTTGGTCTTCTTTAAATAGACGATAACTTAATCTACAAGGCTGAGCACATTCACCACGATTTCCCGATCTACCTCCAAGCATTGAGCTCATTAAGCAATTGCCTGAATAACTGACACATAAAGCGCCATGAACGAATACTTCTATTTCGATATCTATCGTTTTCTTTATTTGTCGAATTGTCGATAGTGGTGTTTCTCTAGCCATAACAATGCGCTTGACACCAAGGTCTTTAAGGAACTTGACCTGATTAATATTATGAACATTCATCTGTGTTGATGCATGAATCTCAACAGTAGGGTATCTTCTAATCAATAAATCGATCATACCTAAGTCTTGAACAATCAAAGCATCCACATGATTTTCAACTAACATATCAGTAAATTCAATTAATTCATCAACTTCATCGTTAAAAATCAAGGTATTTATTGTTACATACACAAAAACGCCACGCAAATGTGCGTAGCGAATGGCATCGATAAGACTTTGGTCATCAAAGTTATTAGAAAATGCTCTAGCTCCAAATCTTTTGCCAGCTAAATATACGGCATTCGCACCAGCATTAATCGCTCCAATAAGCGATTCAATATTTCCTGATGGTGCTAATAATTCGACAGTTTTCATGTGTGATGTCACCTCGTTACTGACATCAATCATTATACCAAAAAATCGAAGAAAAGAAATGAGTTGCTCAAATAATTCCAATTAATATTTAAATTTTATGTTTGTTAGTTCTTCAGAATATTCCCAAAGTTTTCTAGCATCTTCTGGGCTATATGAAACCTTACTAGATTCAATTGATATACCTTTTTTAATATAGTGTCCTGACAAAGTTAAATATTTCTCTTGCGTGGCAACATGGACCATGAATCCTGCTGGATATAATGGATTTTTCCCCTTATTCATTTTAGAATTCCAAATTATATGAGCAAGTCTATTGGTACGTTTTAAACCAAGTTCTGTTTTAACTAATCCTGGATCGATTGCATATATCTTGATATCATGATAACGTTTTGAAAATTCTTTGACGAAAAAGACGTTATAAAGCTTAGATCGTTTATAGCTTTTTAAAATGTTATAAAATTTCTTTGATTGTATGTTTTTCCAATTGATGGATGCCCAGTAATGTGATAGTGAGCTTACAACTAAGATTCTAGGATCATCACTTTTTTTAAGTAATGGGATCATATGATAAGTCATTAAGAATACAGCCAAATGATTGATTGCAAATGTCACTTCATTGCCATCTTCATTTAAATGAAGTCCTGAACTTACAATACCAGCAATATTCATTAATATATCAATCTTACCATCATATTTTTCGTTAACAAAATCAACAATAGCTTGTCCAGCTAAATTTGTTTGTCTTGTGTCTGATAGATCACCTAAAACAAAATCTAAATTTGCCTCATCAGTTAAGTGAGCAAATTCTTTCATTGCACTTTCAATCTTTTCTATATTTCTTCCAAGACCAACAACATGAATATTTTCTTTAAGTAAAAGCTCAACAACTGCTTTTCCTATACCTGATGTTGCTCCTGTAACTACTGCGATCTTATTCATTTTTACACCTCTTTTTTAATCTATAATTCAATTTGTTTAAAGAAATATGGAATTACAGTTGCCATATTGATAACAAGAATAACCATAAATGCCAATAGGCCTCCAACAGTAATTGCTAAGTATAATGAGTAAAGTATTGGAACGATTAGTAATGTATTCCATAGAATATTTTGCGATAAAGCGATATGTAATCCAACCGTGTTCTTAATGAAAGTTAAGCAATATAAGCTAACTGTGCCAAATAATGCAGGAACAAAGAATAGGAAACTCGCACCACTTAATGCAAATCCAGTTAAAATTGCAAATAACAAATTAATAAAGATGCCTGCAATCATAAGTGCCTTTTTGTTTTCTTCAGTCTTGACAAATTTCTTATATAAAAACCCTAAAGCTACAACTGTTGATAATAAAATGAATAAAGTAATCAACTCAGTGTTTTGCATCCTAACATATGTAATTGAGAAAGGAACACTTCCAATAAATGCAATTAGCTTAGCTAAATATAATCCAATGATAGCAAAAACTGCAACTAATCCAAATATAAGTCCTATATATTTAGCAATTGGCAATAAACTGGTTTGTTTTTTTACAACCAACAAAGTTGTGATACCTAAGAATAGTGCGAGTAACATAAAATGAAGCACTTGCATTGTTGATTCACGATATGTAATGAAAACATTCGGTAAAATCGTAAAGAAAACTTGATTTTGATCACCTACAAAATAGTTTACGTCACTATATGTACTTGAATAAACAAAAGCTTCAACTAAAGGAACAATTTGTGAACCATAATGTTGAATACTTGATAAATTAATATTGTTATAATTATCGTTTGGTGTATGGTAATAATATAGATCATCCAGGACAGCAAAATTAACACCTTGCTTATCAACAGCTAAGAATTCTGTGAAATCAGTAAGATTTGGCATCACGGTATACACTGCAGTTGCTAAACTATATGATACTGGAAGTTTAGCATTTTTATAGAAGTCAATGACAAATTCATTATTCGAACTTGTCTCAAACATATATACAGGGCCTTCATTGCCTCTTGCTTCAACATTGATAATGAAACCTATATCATCCATAAAAGGTTCTGTAGCAGCCATATAAGCGCCATATAAGCCTGTTTCTTCTGCATCGGTCATTAAAATGTAAATGCTATTTGTTAAATTCTTATCCGCATACAAGCGTGCAATTTCAAGTAATGTAGCAATTGCATATCCATCATCAGCTGCACCATAAGATCTTCCAAGTTCTCCATCTCTACCCACATGACCTCTTGAATCATAGTGACCAACAAGTAAGATGCCTGTATCAGATGTTCCATGAATCACAGCTAGTAGATTACTGATGTCATATTCGGTGTCTGCGCCTAATTCTAAACTAGTGTAATTCATTTCTGTGACATTTGCAGCACCAACATATGTTTCAAGTCGGTCTTTTAAATAAAGTCTAACTGTTTCATGTGCAATTGGATCAAAAACCGAATGTGGCTCTCTTGAAATTGCCTCAATTGTTTCTGCTGCATAAGCTGCACTAAATTCAACATCATTCTTGCTAACTGGTGTTGGTGTGTAAAGAACAAACATGCTCAAAAGAATACTAAAGAGCAATACACTAACTGTAATTTTTAAACTTTTAAGTTTCATCATTTCACCCTCATATTTTGAATATCAAATTATTCTATTTTCTATCATAGCACAACACAAAAAATAAGGCAATGTTGTGATCACACATTCAAAAGAAAAACCTTTCGAAAATAATCATTTTCGAAAGATATAATTCATTTATGATCATATTCTATTTCTTCTTTAAAACAACATATCGGTAATCATTCGTATCGAGCAATTCAAAATTAAGGTTTTGAGCAATCACTTTCATGGTCTTCAAAGTGAAAAATGAAATGTGTGTCAAATCACGAACGTAGTGCCAATCAAAAAATTGCTCTTGATTTTTTGGATGAAACAAAGTCATCACACTTAAGATCCCAGAAGGTTTCAAATGATCATAAAACAATTGAAAGGCTTGTATAGGATTACTCAAATGTTCAATCACTTCGGTAGTTGTGATTAAATCATAGATTTGATTTTCATATATTTTTGTTGATGCATAATATAAATCGTAAATATCGACATCGAAATGATATTGATCTTTCAAAATAGCTGCTAAGACAGGTGTAGGTCCGCTACCAAAGTCTAAGACTTTGCCTTCTTTAATGTATGGATATACAGCTGACTGGATGAAGTCTGTAAGAAAATTGACATAACCAACATCTTGAAGATTATTTTGGTGTTCATCATATTTTTTAAGTTCCTGGGCTTGACTTGCATGATGTAATTTATCTTTAAAAATAAACTCACAATTTAAGCATTCATGAAACAAGATCTTCGTTTTTGGATGATGATATGAAATTGTTTCATGTCCGCAAATCTTGCATTTACTCATGGTTTCTCCTTAAAACAATGTCATAACCAAATAATAGATGACTGCAATGACTAATGCTGGCAACATATTTGCTACTTTAACTTTTCTGAGTTCCATAAAATTGATGCCAATTGCAATCAGTAAAATACTACCTACCATCGCTACAGAATCAATCATGGCTGTTGGTAAAAAATCTGAAGTGGCCATGAAGATCAAGGTAATTGAACCTTGAAAGACTAAAACACTTATAGCAGAGAAAATGACACCAATACCGAAGATGGAAGCTAAAACCAAAGCAGTCACAAAGTCGAGAGTACTCTTGATGAGTAAAATCGACATATCACCATAAAGTCCATCTTGAAGGGGTCCAATAATTGCCATCGCCCCAACACAGAAAATTAGAGTTCCTGCAATGAATCCTTTAGCAAGAGGGGGTAGATTATATTTCTTTTCGATACTTTCAGCCCAATTGCTTAATTTGGCATCAATATCAATCCACTCTCCAATCAAGATCCCAACAACTAATGATATAATCACCATCAATTCACCTTGAGTTTTAATGACGTTATTTTCAATATAGAAAAAATATTTCAAAAAGATGCCTAAAGAAATAGCAACCAGTCCTATACCTAGAGCAAACATCACACTTTTTTGTATTTTTTCTGGTAATCCCCTTTTAAAAACAACTCCTAAGATACTTGCTACGATAATTGCAGCTACATTAATTAATGTTCCCATAACAATCTCCTCATTTTACTCATTATTACTATTATATTATGAAATGCATTGAATGGTTAATTATAAATAAAAAATGGCTAATATCAGCCATTTATTTCAATTCTAAGAAGTAATTACCAATATAATGGATTATCCTTAATTTTAGATTGATATAGATGAATCAATTGTTCTTTCATTTCTTTTGGCATAACATAATTTTGATATGCTACATGGTCACGAAGTTGATCCAAATTTTTAATACCTGGAATGACAACTGATACTTCTGGATAACTGAGTATAAATCCTATAGCAAATTTTGTTAAATCTTCTGCTTGTGTAATCTCTTTAACTTCACGAACGAGTGAAGCTCTTCTTTGAATAGTTTCGTCATCCCATCTAGAACGAATACCCTCAAATTCAGAAAATTCGTCATATTTACCAGTTAACCAACCTGAATCAAGAGGCACTTTAACAATGATTTCAATTCCTTTTTGATGCGCTTCAGCAAATAACTCCGATGCATCTTGGAAAAATATATTAAATAGAATCTCAACAATATCTACTTTCACATGATCAAGAACGGACCTAAATTCTTCAAGTGTGTCTATGCTCACACCATATGCTCTAATCATACCTTCTTTTTTGAGTTTTTCTAATTCAGTAAAATGTCTTGTTTTACCTTCAAGGATATCCATACTTGGATTATGTAGTAAAAGACTATCCAAGTAATCTGTTTCAAGTCTTTCTAGGCTATCATAAATTTGTTCTCTTAGTGAAAATACAGAA
Source organism: Bacillota bacterium (assembly GCA_018817915.1). Lineage (GTDB taxonomy): Bacteria > Bacillota_I > Bacilli_A > Acholeplasmatales > Acholeplasmataceae > Peloplasma. The sequence continues at coordinate 19,966 of JAHISX010000026.1, read as the reverse complement.
AAATCAGTTTCACCATCCGCAGTATGGCCAAACTTTGTACTAATAAAAACTTGATCTCTAATATCTCTAGTTGCAGATCCGATAATTGATTCGCTTAGCCCTGCAGCATATCCTGGTGCAGTATCAAAAAAGCGGATGCCCTTATGAACAGCTTCCTTAACCAATTTGATGCCTTCATCAACAGACATGAACCCCCAAAAATCAGTGTTTCCTAATTGCCAGGAACCAAATCCAAGTCTATTTTCTTTCAATTTATTCAATTGATTTTTTGTCTTTAGCATAGAGACCTCCAATGTACTACTTCTATTTTAACATATTTCATAAAATGAAGGCTAGTCATTTTGCTTTGTGATAAAATGAAATCAAAGGAAGCGATTAAATGAGAAATTTAGAAATTAAACATTTATATATCGATACGACTAAAAATGAGCGTGTCATTAGGATTTTACTCCCAAAAGATTACAAGACATCTAAGAAATCTTATCCTGTACTATACATGCATGATGGACAAAATCTATTTGAAGATCAGACATCTTATAGTGGTGTTTCATGGGGTATTAGTGATACGATAACTAACCAAGTTGAAAAAGGGTTAATTCATGATCTTATTGTTGTTGGAATAGACAATTCTGATCAAAGATTTTTCGAGTATTCTCCCTGGAAATCTTCGACCCTCGTAAAAAAAATATCAACCATTGAAGTTGGTGGGTTAGGAGAAGTTTATGCTGATTTTGTAGTCAATAAAGTTAAACCTTTTATTGATCACTTCTATAGAACAAAACCAGATTATAACCACACCATGCTTGCAGGTAGCTCAATGGGTGCCTATATTTCTACATATATAGCAGTAAAACATCCAAATGTCTTTAAACATATCGGAGTTTTTTCACTTGCTTCTTGGTTTAACGAAGATGCATTTCTTAAATTTATAAGGAATTCTAAAATAGATATAAATCAAAGATATTTTATTTCAATTGGAAGACATGAAAGCAGTGATGAAGGTACACATAATTTTAATGAAATCTATTTAGAAAATAGTAGGAATTTGTATGCTTTACTCAAAGAAAAAAATGTAATGGATATGCTCTATATTGAAACAGATGATATCCACAACGAATCAGCTTGGAAAAAAGTATTCGTTGATTTCATTAGATTTGCAAATAAAAAGTCCTAAAGCGGACTTTTTATTTTTGGAACATCCATTGAATAACCTTTTGAATATATGTATCCCAAAAAGACCACTCATGAGCACCTTTTGATTCAACATATGTATAACTTAAATTTTGTGATTTTAAATATGAGATGAACTCAATATTATCTTGATATAAGAAATCTTCAGTACCACAACCAATAAAGAGGTCAAGTGCTTCTTTTTGTTTATTCGTCATGTTTGATATGAGATATTTCAAATCATTGTTTGTATTTAAAGTCGAAGTTAATCCAAAGGTTGCTTCGTATTGTGATTGTCTGCCATTTCCAAAGCTCAATTTACGAATATGTTCTAAATCTAGTGCACCTGAAAGACTTGCTGCTTTATGATATCTATCAGGATTTGATAGAGCAATCTTTAACGCGCCGTACCCACCCATGGATAATCCAGCAATATACTGATCTTCTCTCTTCGATGAAATCGGAAATGTTCTTTCGATAAATTTCGGTAGTTCTTCTGTCATGTATGTAAAATATCTAAGCCCATAAACCATATCGGTATAATAACTGTTATTTGCTGAAGGCATGACAACTGCAACACGATATTTTTCTATATAACGTTCGATCGAAGTCAATCTAATCCAATCGGTATGATCTCCAAAATAACCATGAAGTAAGTATAAAACTTTAACTTTCTCACCCTGTTTAATATCACTTGGAAGTAAGATATTGATATGTGTATTTAACTCTAAAGTTTGTGATCCAAAAAGGCATGTTAAGTTTGTCATATGAGATACTCCTCAATACTTATATTTTATAATTATTATATCATAATGCGACAAAAATATAAAAAAAGGTCCTAATGTCTTGGGGGGGGATGTAGACATTAGGACTAATTCACGGGTCTCTCCTACTAAAGGGTAGAAGAAACAGTATTATTATACATGATGCAATCAAAAATATCAACTGAAATATATACGAAATTTGATATTTTTTTTGTTTTATTAAGGTTCGATTAAGATTTAGAAAATTTTGAACAAATGAAATCGTTTATTCTCTATGCTATGCATAGGATACGACTATTTTATTCAGAATTAATCTAAATTTATCTTTAATTGATACTTGTGAATTCCAAACTCAATCATAAATGAAAAAATGATTAAAACAATTGTCCATGCAAACACAAAATCGTATTGAATATTAATTTTAGCTAGATAGATTGCATTTCCAATTGAATTTCTGCTTTGTGCTAGATATTCTGCCATCACTAAAACTTTTATACCTAAACCAAAGGATTGAAGGAAAGATAAAAGTACATATTTTTTAATCATCGGAAAATAGATATATTTAAGCGCTAATTTCCAATCGTGTTGCTCCAGCTTATAGACATCAAGTAATTCTTTATCCATTTGATGAAATCCTTCTAAAACACCTGTATAGATGATTGGAAAGACCATTAAGAATGTAATTAAATATGGTGTTAACCGCAATCCAAATAAAATGAGTAAAATAACTACAATCGAGATAACAGGAATGGTTCTAAGAATGGTAATATAGGGTTTCAAAAATAATGCGATTCTACTCTTGAATCCTGAGATCACTCCAAATACAATACCAAGAAATGCTGATAATGAAATGGATATTAAAAGTCTAAAAATAGTAAGACCAATCGCAGTTAGAGATATCTTAGTTGTAAATATACTAATAATTGCTAGAAAAACTTGATTTGGCAAAGGTAAAATGATTGGATGATCGATAACTGCATAAGCTATCACCCAGATGAGAAACAACGTAAAGATTGAACTCGTCATCCAAATTGCCTTTTTCATACCTATGCTCCGTAATAAAAGTTATCGTCCGGTAACATGCCACCAATTAATGCGATGTTTGTTTCAGCAAGTAAATTGAAATATTCAATCAATGCTGCTTTCGCATCTTGGGCAGATACATAAAGCAAATTATTATTAGGAATCGAATTGTAAACAACATCGTAAGATAGACCAATATTCAGTTCCACAGCAAGATTAGCTGTTTGAACACGATCATGATTGACTTTGTATATAGAATCTTGTAAGTCAGTAATCAATTGAGCAACTTTAGAATCACTCAATTCTGATTTAATGAAGACACTCGCTTGAGGATATGAACTACTTGTTGAAACATCACCATATAAAGCTTGGAAGTCTAGGACATTAACATTTTCAACAGCTGCGAGTAGATTGGTTAATACTGGTTCAGAGGTCAAGACGATTTTTGTTGGATCAGCGATAAAAATCGCTGATGCTGAAGCTACAGAATCAACATAAGTGATTGTAGCGTTTACGTCAAACTCTGATAATAAATATTTCAAAATAATATCAGGTGTAGAGTTTTGTCCAAAGGCAACAATTTCTTTACCTTCAAGGCTTGCCATATTAGGAATCTCTGAGGTAGACACTAAGAAAGTGCTTCCCCAAACAATCGTAGCCAACAAAATATATTCTGGTTGTGAGTTATACATGATTGCGCCTAAATTAGATCCTGCAAATATGACATCGTATGTATTAGAACCAAATGCAGCAATTAAAGGATCAGGTCCTTGAATGACATCAACTGCGTAATATTCACTGGCTTCAAGATATAGTTGAGCTATTTCTGGCCCACCGAATGGTACGATCATTGAGATTTCTTCTTTTTTTGTACATCCAGTTAGAACTAGTGTTAATAGTATGATAATGATTATCTTTTTAATCATATTGAGCCTCATTTCTAAGTTGAATCTTCTTAAAGATTTATTATTTTATTTTACTATAACTTTCACGTTTTGCATAATGTGTATGGAGTAGCTTATGAGATAAGTGTGAATTAGGTTCGCCTAAGAATGTTTCATAAAGCTTGATTACAGAAGGGTTTTCATGAGATTTACGCATTTCAGCAGTATCATCAATATCATAAAGAACTGATGCTCTAAGTTTTCTGATATCTTTAGATTCATACATTCTTGCTGGAACGATCGGTTGACCTCCACCATTGATACATCCACCTGTACAACCCATGAATTCTACGAAATGATATTGTTTTTCGCTTGTCTTTAAGTTTTCAAGGAATGTTTTAATTGCTTTACCACCATGAACGACAGCAACATTAACTTCAGTTCCCTTAATTGTATAGGTAGCTTCTTTAATATCTTGAAGTCCACGAACTTCTTTGAATTCAATTGGTGTTGATTGATCTTCTAAAATTTCTGTAACTGTACGTAGTGCAGCTTCCATTACGCCACCAGTCGCGCCAAAGATATTACCTGCACCAGTATAAACTGCAAGTTCACCAAATGGTCTCATTGGGACAAGTTTTGTAAATGGTATCTTTTTATGCTTAATTAATCGAGCAAGTTCTCTTGTTGTTAAGACAATATCAACATCACGATATCCATCTCTTCCCATTTCAGGTCTTCTTGCTTCTTCCTTTTTAGCGATACAAGGCATGATTGCTAAAGAAACGATATTTTTAGGATCTAGATGAAGTTTATCGGCATAATATGTTTTAATTAAAGCCCCAGCCATTTGTTGTGGAGATTTACATGATGATAAATTAGGAATATATTCTGGATTGTAAAGTTCTAGGAAATTTACCCATCCTGGTGAACACGATGTGAACATCGGAAATGGTCCACCATTTTCTAAACGATTGATGAATTCAGTGCCTTCTTCTAGAATCGTTAAGTCAGCAGTAAAGTTTGTATCCATGATTTGGTGAATTCCTAGTGCCTTTAGAGCAGCAAACATTAAACCTTCAACATTTGTTCCCATAGGATAACCAAATTCTTCACCTATAGCTGCTCTAACAGATGGAGCAACTTGGCAAATCACTGTCTTCTTAGGATCACGAAGCGCATACTCTAAACTCTTAACATCATCTTTTTCACTTAATGCACCTGTTGGACATGCTTGAATACATTTACCACAATAGATACATCCTGCGTCCTCAAGATTATGAAATAGTGCTGGTCCAACATAAGTATCAGATCCTCTACCATTAAAGTTAAGAATGCCTAATCCTGTGAGTTGTTCACAAGCTGATACACAGCGACCACAAAGGATACATTTACTACTATCAATAACCATGACACCTGATGAATCGGAAAAATATAATGGTTTATCATAAAGTCCATACATATGATTCAAATCATTTTCAATGGAATATCTTCCAAGTAAATCTAGAAATTCACAATTATCTTCTCTTGAGCATGTAAAACATTCAAAGCGATGCTTGTGTGATAATAATTCTAAATTTGCTGAAACTGAGCGATAGATATCAAGATCATCGGTAATAACCTTCATGCCTTCTTCAACATGGGTACGACAAGCAGGCTTTAAGTTTTGTTGATCATTAACTCTAACTGAGCATAAACGACAGTTACCTTCTTCATGAATGCCTTCTAGGAAACATAATCTAGGAATGAAAATGCCGTTTTCTTCAGCAACCTTTAAAATCGTTTGATCAGATTTAGCAGTATAATTTTTTCCATTAATTGTTAGTTGAACATCGTTACTCATAAACTTGCCTCCTGACCTTTAGGTTGACTAGATATCGCGCCGACTGGGCATGTCTTTTTACATGCACCACAACCGATACATAAGTCTAAATCGATTTTATGAATTTGTTTTGGCCAGCCTGATATTGCGTTAACTGGGCAATTTCTAGCACATTTCGTACAACCGATACAATTCTCTTCAATGACGAAGTTTGTCAATTCACGACATACGCCTGCTGGACATGCTTTATCGACAACATGTGCGATATATTCTTCTCTAAAATGTTTAAGCGTAGATAAAACAGGATTCGGTGCAGTTTGTCCTAGACCACATAATGATGTTTCTTGAATCATATGTGCAAGAACTTCTAATGTCTCGATATCCTTCATTGTACCTTGTCCTTCACAAATGTTATTTAAGATGTCACGCATTTGCTTTGTTCCTTCACGACAAGGTGTACATTTACCACATGATTCATCAACTGTAAAATCAAGATAGAATCGAGCGACGTCAACCATACAGTTGTCTTCGTCCATAACAATCATCCCACCTGAACCCATCATCGATCCAAGATTTTTTAAGTTTTCAAAATCAATTGGTGTATCTAAATCTTTTTCAGTGATACATCCACCAGATGGGCCACCAGTTTGAACCGCTTTAAATTTACGTTTATTAGGAATGCCACCGCCGATATCAAAGATAACTTCGCGAAGCGTAGTTCCCATAGGTACTTCAACCAAACCGGTATTATTGATCTTTCCACCAAGTGCAAAGACTTTTGTTCCGCTTGAGTCTTTTGTACCAATCGATTTAAACCAATCAGCACCTTTTAAGAAGATAACTGGAACATTCGCAAAAGTTTCAACGTTATTTACGTTTGTTGGTTTTCCCCATAAACCACGAACTGCAGGAAATGGAGGTTTGAGTCTTGGCATACCACGGTAACCTTCAATAGATGCAATCAATGCAGTTTCTTCACCGCAAACAAAGGCACCAGCACCAAGTCTGATATCAATATCAAAGTTAAATTCACTTCCAAATATATGATCGCCTAAAAGACTTAATTTTCTAGCTTCATCAATAGCATGATGAAGTCGTTCAACAGCAACTGGATATTCTGCTCTTACATAAATATATCCTTGATCAGCACCAATAGCATAGCCACAAATTGCCATAGCTTCTAGTACAGAATGTGGATCTCCTTCTAGAACTGCTCTATCCATAAATGCACCTGGGTCGCCCTCATCGGCATTACAGATGACATATTTTTTATCTGATACTGAGTTTTTTGCAAATTGCCATTTTTTACCAGTAGAGAACCCTCCACCACCACGGCCTCTTAATCCTGATTTAATCATTTCATCAATCACCTGTTGAGGTGTTTGTGTTGATAAGATATTAGCAAGAGCTAAATAACCGTCTTTAGCAATGTACTCATTAATATCTAATGGGTTAATATTCCCACAATTTCTAAGAGCAATGCGTTTTTGTTTTGAATAAAACTTCAATTGACTGATATTTTTAATTTTCTTCTTGTCGATTGGATCTTTGACCATTAAGCGTTCAACAGGACGTCCTTTAAGGAGATGTTCTTCACAAATTTCTTTAACATCGTCAACTGTTACGTGTGTATAAAAGGTTTCTTCTGGATAGACAACAATAACTGGTCCTTTTTCGCATAACCCAAAACATCCGGTTAACACAAGACCAACCTCATTTTTCAAGTCAAGAACTTCAAGATGACTTTCAAAAGATTCTTTGATTGCTTTTGAATTTGAACTTAAACATCCAGTACCACCACAGATTAATATCTGAATTCTTTCTAACATGCGATTTACCTATCCTTTCTTTGTTGTAAGTAGAAGTCTTTGTATCGGCTCGTGATTAACAACATGTCTTTCAATGATTTCTTTTGCAGTTGTTTCTGTCAAATTGCAGTATACAAATGATTGGCCTTGTTCATCAATAAGCTCAGCCATTGGTTCATATGAACATTCACCCATACATCCAACTTGAGTGACACTTACGTTTCCTAATCCGCGTCTTTCAACTTCTTCTAAAAATGTCGACAGAATCGGTTTAGCACCTGAAGCAATTCCACAAGTACCCATACCCACTTGAATTCTGAATCCATCCTTAACATAACGCATTTGCATTTTCTTTAATGACTCATCTCTTAATTTTTTTAACTCATCTAATGATTTCATGAAACACCTCGTATATTTTCTATTTCTTTATTAATCATATTTGAAAGTGCCACCATCATTGAATATTGATTGATTGTTGGCCCTAAAATTTCCTTCACTTCTGATAAAACAAATTCATATTCTTGATCACTCTTTTTGTATGTAAAGATAAACTCTTGTATGTCTTGGTGTGTACTCACCAAATAAACCATTTCACCTAAATTACCAATGGGTGGCATATCTAGATGATGATAATTAAGAATGATTTTCAACTCAGTACCAACTTGATATTCAGAATGAATTTCAAATTGTCCTTCAGTTTGTTCCGCTAACATTTTTATGTAGGGTAAACCTAACCCTATTTTTCTTGTTGATCGAGTTGTATAAAATGGTGAAATAGCCTTTTCTAATGTTTCTTTAGTCATACCAATACCATTATCTTTAATGATGATGGACATCATATCGCCTTCAGTTATTGAACACTCAATGATTGGTGATTTTACTGCAATTGAATTTTGGATCAGATCAAGTAAATACAATGCAAGATCATCCATGATTGAAATACCTAAAGAATGCATCTATGGATAACTCATCTAGCTCAAGATGATTTTTATTCGATTTTTCTTGTATATCTATGATTTGATGGGCATCAGAATTATAAATTGTTTTGTGTTGATATAACTCATGTTGATTGATGAATTGTTCAGTAGCATTTTGAGTTAGTTCAAGACCGTCTAAAGGGTTATTTTTTATATAATTGATACCACTGTAACTTGGTCGATCTAAGTGAGCATAGAATAACAAATAATCAATGCCGCTCAACTCTTTTTTTAGCGTTGGTAAATCGAGTGATAACGCACTTGATAAGTGATATGGATAAGTTGCTATGACTTCGTCATTTATATCGACGATTTGTTGTTCTCCATATAATTGTAAATCGTATGATTGTTTTTCTATATAATTTTCTAAAACCTGATCAAAATATTGTGCATCATGCATTGTCTTAAAATAACATAGTACGTGAAATCCTTCATGTAATGATATTTCAACACCAGGAATGAACAGCATGTCATAACTCATAGATAATTCTTGACATATATTGAGTTGTTTCAAGCTATTGTGGTCTGTGACTGCAAGAATATCTAAACCCTTGAGGTTTGCCATATTAAATATATTATTAGGCGTCATTAAGACATCAGCACAGGGAGATAGAACAGAATGTATGTGCAAGTCGTAATAGAAAATCATATTAAACCTCTTTGGTTCAAGTTGATAATGACTTCATGTGTTAAAAGTGGTGTTGAGATAATAGCAATTCCCACTTCATTAGCTTTGTCAAGCATCACTTGATCAATCTTTCTTGATTCAGTAAAGATGATAACTGGCAAGTCTACCATCATTGCTGTTGCAATGGTGTTCATATGTGAAATGATTGTAATCAATATATTACCTGGTTTAGAACTTTTAATTGCTGCACTTAATAAATCTGTGGCATAACAACCTTGAAACTCTACTGTTATTAAATCTTGTTGCGACATCAATTTGAAATCTTCATTGATGATATCATAGACTTTCATGATGTTTCTCCTTTATGTAAAAGGTAAGTTTCATATGTGTTCCATCGGGACTAGATTCTAATAACATGATATCTGCAGATCGTTTGATGTTTGATAGCCCCATGCCTGCTCCAAATCCATTGGCGTGATCTAGTTCACTTGCAGTTGAATAACCTTCTTGCATAGCTAACTCAATATCAAATATTCCAGGTCCATCATCATAAAAATCTAAAACAACTTTTTCATTATCTAGATTAAATTGTACATAACCACCAACAGAATGAATGACAACATTAATTTCTGCTTCAAAGGATGCAGAACAAATTCTTTTTATCAAATAATTATCCATTGATAGTGCTTTTAGTGTTCTTTTTACATCACTTGATGCTCTTCCTGCAAAATCCATATTGTGTGCTATGATTTGATACTCTTTAGTTACCATTGCTCGTTATAGCTTATGCCCTTAATACCATCTGCATACAATTTTCCACTTGCATTAAACATCGTGAACTCTGTGCCTAGCAATAATATTTTTGAATCTATTGCTAGATCTATTACTTTTTGCGATGGAATTTTGCCTCTAACCAATAGAACAACCTCAACGTCAAGCATTTCAGCAGTTCTAATCGATTGATTAGTCGATAATCCCGTAATCAAAACTGATTCCTCTAAAATACGTTGTTCTTTGACTGAATTAAGAATAAGCAAAGCATCACTCATTAAATCAGAACAAAATCCATAGGTGATTTCTTTATCTTTTAATAATTCAGGGGTAAATACTTTGCAGTTAAAATTAGAAATTATTTCACTTAGCTTCATGAGCTTCTGCCTTTGTTTCTTTTAAAACTTGTTTTGCTTTTGAGATTGTTGCATTTCCATAAATCTTTTCGTCAACAGAAAACACAGGTGCAAGTCCGCAAGCACCAATACATCTTGTTGCTTGTAGTGTAATTTCACCATCTTTTGTTGTTTGACCACTCTTAATACCTAAGTCTTCTTCAAGTGTATCCATGATTGTTTGAGATCCGCGCACATAACATGCAGTGCCTAAGCATACTCCAATACATTTTTTTCCTTTTGGAGTTATAGAAAAATTGCTATAAAAGGTCACAACACCATTGATTTTCGCAATACTTTCATTTAACTCTTGAGAAATGATTTTTTGTATAGAAATTGGAATATGACCAAATAGATGTTGGGCATCATGGAGTGTTGGCATTAATGGTCCAGGAAGTAGTTTGTTTTTTTGAATTTGCGTTTCAAAAAGTGCAAGTTTTTCACTTGTTATTCTAGAATTTGTGTTCATATGAGACTCCTTTTTTCGTATCGTTGATTGCATATATATTATATCATTTTTTTGACAAAAATGTTTGAAGTCAAATGATATGCCTTATTTTTTTAAATGATAACGTTTTCGAAAAAAACGATATACTTTAGTTTTCGATAAATCTAAATTTGTTGAAAAATCAATTGAACAAATTAATTAGATTGTACGCTATTCTCTCAAAATTTTTATCTCCTTTATACCTAGTATACATCACTTGCTTATTCTTGTTTCCTCTTATAATCTATGATACAATGGTTTGGGTAGTCAACACATTTATTTAGATGGAGATAAAAATGGAAAAGCAATATCATCAATATAAAATTCAAGAGTTAGAAAAATATGTTTTGTCAGATATTAAAACTGGGTTATCAACTGATGAAGCTAAAAAAAGATTAGCTGAAAATGGATTCAATCAGTTAGATGAAGTAAAGGGTAAATCACTGTTCTCAAAATTTATTGATCAAATCAAAGATTTCATGATCATTGTTTTGATTGGTGCTTCTGTTCTTTCTTTTGTTACTGGTGATACCGCTGAAGGTTTTCTAATCATTGGCATTGTTTTACTTAATGCGTTGTTAGGCTTATTTCAAGAAGCAAAAGCTGAAAAAGCACTTGCTTCTATTAAAGCTATGGTTTCTCCTCAAGCGAAAGTCAAAAGAGATGGTGTCAATATCGTCATCGATGTGAAAGAATTGGTCGTTGGAGATATTGTTATTTTAGATGCTGGAGATTATGTGCCTGCAGATGTGAGAATCATTCAATCTGTTAATTTGAAGATTGATGAAGCTACACTAACTGGTGAAGCAGTTGCTGCAGAAAAAATATCTGATCCTTTATTAGATGATGATATTCCATTAGGTGATCGAATCAATTTAGGGTTTATGGGAACTGTTGTTACCTATGGTAGAGGATCTGCAATTGTTACGGGTGTAGGAATGAACACGGAACTCGGTAAAATTGCATCTATGTTAAATGAAACAGAGGATGAATCAACGCCATTACAAAAAAGTATGGGTCAACTTGGAAAGTTACTTGCAATTATCGCATTAGGGATTACACTCCTTATATTTATCATCTCCATTGGCGAAGCTTATATCGTAAGTGGTCAAGCAGATTTTTCAGTATGGAAGGAAGCACTACTGACTTCTATTGCTTTAGCTGTTGCTGCTATTCCCGAGGGACTTCCGGCAATTATTACCATCGTGTTAGCACTAGGCATGCAAAACTTAGTTAAGAAACAAGCAATTATTAGAACCTTACCAGCTGTCGAAACATTAGGTTCAACAAGTATCATTTGTTCAGATAAAACAGGTACACTCACACAAAACTTAATGACTGTAAAAAAAGTGTATTTACACGACGGTTTTGTATCTATAGATTCAAAGACAAAACCAAATGCTTTACTCAACCTCTTGGGTATATACGGCACACTTTGTAACGATACAAAAATTCAAAAACAAGATGATGAGTATATTAAAATAGGAGATCCTACCGAAATAGCATTTACTGATCTATCAATTGCTATCCATCAAAACCCTTTGGAAATTATTGAAAAATACCCAAGACTTTATGAATTACCTTTCGATTCAGAAAGAAAGTTAATGACAACTGTTCATGATTTTGAAGATGGTCGATATGCCGTGATCAAGGGTGCACCTGACATTTTGTTTAAACGTTCAATTTCAATTGAAGGCACGAATAAAGAATTGCTCAAAGCATTTGAAGATGCAAATCAACAAATGGCAAATGATGCACTACGTGTTCTAGCCGTTGCTTATAAAAAGATTAATGAAAATCTAGTTTTAGGTAAGTTGGGCCAATTAGATTTGGAACATGATGTCACCCTTGTGGGATTAGTAGGTATGATGGATCCTGCAAGACCTGAAGTTAAAGATTCTATTGCTCTATGTGATAAAGCAGGTATTAAGACCATCATGATCACAGGTGATCATATCAATACTGCAGTTGCAATAGCTAAAGAATTGCGGATACTCAAAGATGGTGATTTGGCAATCACTGGTCATGAACTCGATTTAATGGATGATGCGGAATTTGAAAAAGTATTTAGTAAAATTCGTGTCTATGCACGTGTAAGTCCTGAAAATAAGGTTAGAATTGTTGATATTTGGAGATCTTCTGGACATGTTGTGGCAATGACTGGAGATGGTGTCAATGATGCACCATCAATTAAAAAAGCTGACATTGGTATTGCAATGGGTATTACTGGAACTGAGGTTGCCAAAGGTGCTGCAGATATGATTTTAACTGATGATAATTTTTCAACCATTGTCAATGCTGTGAGTGAAGGGAGAACCATTTTCTCTAATATTAAAAAAGCAATCCACTTTCTTCTTTCGTGTAATATTGGAGAAATCATCACCATCTTTTTAGGTACATCCATTGGTATCTTAATCTTTAGCACACGCGTAACAACACTGACTGCTGTTCAAATTTTATGGGTTAACCTAGTTACCGATTCGCTTATGGCTATCGCATTAGGCTTAGATCCTAAAGAAAAAGATATTATGAGTGAAAAGCCTAGAGATAGTAAACAGTCCATATTTGCAGATGGTTTAGGTAAAAAGATTGCTTTGCAAGGCTTAATGCTCGGTTTAATCGCATTTAGTGCTTATATGATTGGTTGGTTTATGACTACAGATCCTGAATTAAAGATGATTACAGCACAAACGTTAACTTTCATTGTTCTTGCTATTTCACAATTGGTTCATGCCTTTAATGCCAGAAGTCAAAAGCATTCAGCATTTGGACTTTCTAGAAATAAATATTTAACATATGCTTTCTTAGTTAGTTTTGTTTTACAAATATTAGTTGTTGTCTTACCATTTACTAGAGATATCTTTAATATCATTATGCCAAGCATTACTCAATGGTTTATCATATTAGGGCTTGTCGTATTACCTTTATTGATTGTTGAGGCAACCAAACATTTTAAGAAAATGAAAGATGAGGTTTAAAAAAACAGTGGAAATTTTTCCACTGTTTTATTTATGTTCACTCTTCATGATATGCAATATGTTGAATTAATTCCTTGATTTCATTCATTTTAGACATGTGTCTCAAATAAAATGTCTTTTTTTCAGTCATTATGACAATCGCCGTATAGACTAAAAACGGTTTAGTCCATAAGCTGACTTTCGCATACATATTTTGTATTTCATCAAATTTTATTGTTATAAACTTTTTTTTGTTTTTATAATAATAGATTGCTTCATCATCATGTAACATCATAACTTTCGGTTTAAGAATGATGATGATTAATTGTAAAATAGTCATCAAGGTAACAATCAAAATTACATATAAAATCACTTGAATAGCTTGAGCAATATCTGAAAGCACAAACTTATAGTTCATTAATATCAAAAATATAGAAATAATTAATAAAACGAATAAAACAATAGATGATATAATTTCTGATTGAGATTTATATGCTAATATCTTTTTCATTTAATTATTAAACTCCTCATTCTCATTTTTGGATGACAAAGGTAATACCATCATTCATTTTGCGATAATCAACATCTGATTTAATTAAAGATGAATAGGTCTGAATAACTTCATCAAAACCCATTGGCTGACTAAAAGCTTCACCTGGAATATATGCTTTAATTTCACCACTTCTGACACGATTCCTTAGGGACGCATGAACAGATTTTTTAATAGACCCACCAACACCAGTTGATCCATATCCATGGATGATTTTAATCACTTTATCTTTACCGTTACTATTTCTTATAATATTTGCTAATCTAGTACCTGCTTCAGCTGCCGTAGGCATATCACTTTTTATATCAAATGTCTTCATGACTATTTTAACTTAGCAGCATTGTTTTTAACTGTGATGGATTCAATACTTCCAACAAGTTTACTGAAACGTGTAAAACCTAATTCTTGATAATTAAAATCAGGATACATTTTTTCTAGTTCTTGTTTGATTTTAGTTAAGATCATTTCTTTACTCTTATTTTTTGAGATGATATCAATAATTGACTTTGTAATATCACTCATTGAGAGTTTAGAGTTTAAAGTCACATAAGTGGTTGTCTTTTCTAAAGAAATTGCTAATCCGCTTATCGTGTTGACTAAGCTTGATAAACTTTTAGCACCATATTTGCGTGAATCAAAATCTGAAAAACGATTGACTAAAATATCTCCTAGTCTACTTAATTGTATTTTATTATCAACACCATTTTCAATGATAATGCTTTTGATGATTCCACCAATCTCTTGGCTTTCAGCAACTGAATTATCACGTGTATCATTGATTTCTTCGTCTTCATCATCTAAATATTCGAAATATTTAAATTCGTTACATGCTGATTTAAAAGCTGATGTGACTTTTTTTTCATTTCCAACACCAATAACATGCATACCACCTTCTTTTAATTTCATAGCAAGTGGAGTGAAATCACTATCACTTGTCACTAAAAAGAACGTGTTCACTTTTTCTTGATACATCATTTCTTGTGCATCTAGTGCCATGGCCATATCCGCAGCATTCTTACCTATGGCTACATTGTATTGATGCACAGGCTTAATCGCGTAATCCTGAGCTGTCTTATGCCAATCTTTTGATAGATTGTAAATGTCACCATAAAACCGAGCGATGACTATTTTCCCATATTTCGCAATTTCATTCATGACAGACTTAATATATTTGTGTGAAACATTCTCAGAATCAATCATTAATGCTATTTTATATTCTGTTTTTTCCATTTTTTTCTCCTAATTTGTATTTTTACGTTATCGAATTGATACTTCTATTATATAGCAAAAACTCGATTATACGAAATCACATAGAATTTGGTGGTTTTTAGATGACAAATAGCTTTTATAAAGAAAACACCCAATTAAAATTGAGTGTTGCGTTGTTTCATGGAGGCCTCAAACGGATTTGAACCGATGGTCAGGCAGTTGCAGTGCCTTGCCTTACCACTTGGCTATGAGGCCATAAACATGCTATATCATTATAACTGTTTATCTACTAAAAAGTCAATAACAAATCCTTCTCAATTTTTTAGTTTTCATCTTCTTCTTTATAGAATTCTTTATAACTCGCAACGGCATCAAATGATGCTTCATGATTTAACACATATTTCTTTTCTTCTGTGTCCCAAGTATACCAGCTTGGATTTGATAAAAATAATGGTTGATTAGTTATTCTATATGCTTCCAAATCAATCATCTTGCTCAACTTATGAAGTTTAAACATCGTTACCCATTCTGCAAGTGATTCCATCAATAGGTTAAATGTTTCATCATAATCAAGTGTGTAATAAGGATCAGGAATATTTTGTTTTTTTGTTTGATGATTGATATCTCTAACGAGATAAACCTTATCTCGATAAATACCTGCATGTTTTTTTAAATATTTTTCGTTTTGATCATCCATACAAATAATAAAGTCAAAATGACGATAATCAAGTTGATTAATTTTTTCAGAAATCATATCTTCCCATGGAATACCCAAAAACTCAAGTCTTTTGATTGTCTCAGGATGAGGACTACTGCCAATAGCTTCAGATGATACCGCGCGCGATTCAACAGTAAAGTCATTAGAGATACCTGAATCATTAATTAATTTCTTAAAAATGCCTTCTGCCATGGGCGACCTAGATTTATTTGCATGGCACACAAAAAGAACATTAATCATTTTTTCACATCCTTTATCATCTATTGTATCACAATCATATCAAAATATGTGAAATTAGCACTTAAATGTTGACAGTGCTAAAAACATGTTTTATAATGGTATTGGCAATTGGATGTATAGACTGCCAAAGGAGTGATTAAAAATGAACTTAACACAAATGGATGACTACAGCAAAGACCCTAATGTCTTAGATAAGTTCGGAAGAAATATCGTTGAAGCTGTAAAACAGGGAAAAATCGATCCTGTGATTGGCCGTGAAGAGGAAATCCGAAGAGTTATTAAAATTTTATCAAGAAAAACAAAAAATAACCCAGTCTTAATTGGAGAACCCGGCGTTGGTAAAACTGCAATCGTTGAAGGATTAGCAAGAAGAATCGTAGATAAAGATGTTCCTTTAGGACTTCAGAACAAAATCATTTATGAATTAGATCTTTCCTCTTTAGTTGCAGGAGCTAAATATAGAGGTGAATTTGAAGAAAGATTAAAAGCTGTACTGAATAAGATTAAAGAATCTAGTGGAGAAATTATTTTATTTATTGATGAACTTCATACAATTGTTGGTGCCGGTAGAGTTGATGGTGCGATGGATGCTTCTAATATGCTAAAACCGATGCTCGCTAGAGGTGAATTACACTGTGTAGGCGCTACAACTCTGAATGAGTATCGTAGATATATTGAAAAAGATAGTGCTTTAGAACGCCGTTTTCAAAAGGTACTCATTGACGAACCCACAGTATCTGATACAATTAGTATACTTAGAGGCCTAAAATCAAGATTTGAGGCACATCATGGTGTTCATATTTCCGATCCTGCAATAATCGCAGCAGCTACATTATCCAATCGTTATATCTCAGACCGTTTTCTACCTGATAAAGCCATTGATTTAATTGATGAAGCATGTGCTTCTATCCGCATTGAAATAGATTCTATGCCGGTAGAGCTCGATTCGGCATTAAGAAAAATCATGCAGTTAGAAATAGAAAAAACAGCACTTGATAAAGAAACAGATTTAATATCTAAAGATCGATTATCAAAAATCAAGAATGAAATTGAAGTTTATAAGAAAACAGAAAAATCTCTTCGTGCTCAATGGGAATTAGAAAAAGGTCAAATCAACTTAGTTAAAAGTAAAAAGAATCGTTTAGAACAACTCAGATTGGATCTTCAAACTGCATTTAATGACAGTAATTATCAAAAAGCTGCAGAACTCCAATATAGCAAAATACCTGTCTTAGAAAAAGAAATCAATGCGCTTACCTTAGATATGCAAAAAGACGAAAAATTATTGACAGAAATCGTTACAGAAGAAAGTATTGCTGAAATCGTTTCTAAGTGGACACAAATTCCTATCTTTAAATTGATGTCAGGTGATAGAGAAAAGCTCTTACACCTCGAAAAAACGCTTAAAGGGCGTGTTATAGGTCAAGATCATGCTTTAAAATTGATTAGCGATGCCATCATTCGTCAACGTGCAGGAATCAAAGATGAAAATAGACCCATTGGTTCATTCTTGTTTTTAGGACCTACAGGTGTCGGTAAGACTGAAGTTGCTAAATCTTTGGCTGAAGCCTTATTTGATAGTGAACATCAAATTGTTAGAATTGATATGAGTGAATACATGGAGGCACACAGTGTTTCTAAGTTGATTGGTTCTCCTCCTGGATATGTGGGCTATGATGAAGGTGGACAACTTACCGAAGCAGTTCGTAGAAAGCCCTACTCAATCGTCTTATTTGATGAGGTAGAAAAGGCCCATTCTGAAGTGTTCAACATCCTTCTTCAAGTGATGGAAGATGGTCGGTTAACTGATAATCAAGGACGAATTGTCGACTTTAAGAATACCATCATTATCATGACTTCAAATATTGGTAGTGAATATTTGCTCAGCTATGAACCCAACGCACAAGAGGAAGTCATGAAACTTGTTAAGTTAAAATTTAAGCCGGAGTTTATCAATCGTATTGATGAAATCATTATTTTTAATGCTTTAGGTTTGAATGTTCAACTCAAGATTGCTCAAAAAATGTTGATTGATTTTCAAGAAAGACTTGAAGAAAAGAATATTTCTATTCAATTTGATTCTGAAATTAGTAAATATATTATCAAGCACGGTTTCAACGATGAATATGGTGCAAGACCTTTAAAAAGATATATCCAAAGACATATTGAAACATTGATTGCTATCAAGATTATCGATGGTACAATAGAACCTCACAAACTTTATGAACTCATTGTCCAAGATAATGAGTTAGTCATAAAACTCAAAGATGTATCATAAAAAGACAAACCCTAGAGATGTTATCTTCAGGGTTTGTCTTTTGCTTATATTATTTTAAAAAGCACCAATTGATTTCATAACAACAATTGTAAAGAAAATGGTTACAATCGAACACAAGGTCGACCAAACAACTAATTGTCCTGCTAATTGATAATCGCCACCCATCTCATGGGTCATGATTGCACTTGAAACAGCAACTGGTGTAGCAAATAAAGCAATAAGTGCTGGATAAGATTCGGAGATACCCGGAATTTTAGGAGCAAACATATAGGCTACAGTAAGAACAAATGCTGGTACAAATAAGATTCTCCATGTGACACCAATAATGATCTGTTTTGCTAAAGTTTTAACAACTGAAAACTCAAATTGACCACCTAATGCAATCAGTGCCAATGGAGAGGCTGTTTGACTCATAATCTTGATGAATGTATAGCTAAAAGTTAAATTATTTTGAACAGAGAATACAAGTTGACCATCCACAACAGGAATCTTGGTTCTAATGACTAATGTGAGTAATCCCAATAAAACTCCGAGAATTAATGGATTTTTTACTATTGATTCAACAATTTTAACAATGCTGATTCGCTCACCATCATCGTTTCTTTGAAACATCGTTAAAGCCACAACAGCTAAAACATTGAGTAATGGAATCGTGAAAGCGGAAATAATAGATACGATAGCTAAAGCTTCTGCTCCACCAAGTGTTTGGGCTAGAGGAATACCAATTAAAGCAAAATTAGATCTAAAAATGCTTTGAAGGATAACACCTTTTTGATTTCTATCTTTGATAGCAATCATGACAAATAGCATGCCAATAATGAAGACAACAATAATTGCTACTGCTGCAAATAAAACGACTGCCCAATCAATATCATTTAAGCTATCTATAGAATAAACATTATAAAAAAGTAAAATTGGTAATCCAATTTTAAATACAAACTTATTAAGTGTATTAATAAAGGATATATCTATAAATCTTGTTTTTTTCAAAATATAGCCAAGTAATACAAGTAAGATAATTGGCATTACAGCATTAAAGGCAAAGATAAATATAGCTCCCATGATGCACCTCTTTAATCTATGTACTTCATTATTTTAACACAAGACCAAAAAATATAAATCGAAACTTTTCGAATAAGTTATTAAATAAAAATCCACGCCTTCAAGACGTGGTTTTTCTCCTACGCCTACAAGGCTAGCTACTGGCGACCCCCATTTGAGGGTCTTTTTATTTGCCCAATTGCCTTTGTCACCCTTACTTACCCGTAAACGGGTCTTTATACTC
>JAHISX010000025.1 GCA_018817915.1 Bacillota bacterium | reverse complement strand
CATAACATTTACTGCAATGCGCATGAGATTAGATGCTGTTGCTGTACCTAAAGCACTTAAGGGAATGCCTATTGCTTTAATCACAGCAGGTCTTATGGCATTAGCATTTATGGGATTGGCAGGTATTATCTAATGCAAATATTAATTATCATGGGCGTTGTGAGTGTTTTTATTATTCTTTATGTAGGAACTATGTATTTAAATGATCGTGTAAAAGTTCCTGAAAGTTGTAAAGAAGCTTACTTAGAAGCTCAAACATGTGAATCTTGTAGTACTTCTGGTGGTTCAAAGAGTTGTAATTTTAACGACACACTGGAATTTTTAAAGGAGGTAAAATTATAATGCCTTTATTTTATCCTTTAATTGTTTTAGGACTTTTAGGTGCTTTGATGGGCGTTGTTCTTTCTCTTGCAAATAAGTATTTAAAAGTTATTGAAGATCCTCGGATTGATGATATTGAAGCATTACTACCTAACTATAACTGTGGTGCATGTGGGACTCCAGGTTGCCGTGCATTTGCTGTAGCTATTTTAAAAGGTGAGGTCGATCACTTGAAAAAATGTAAACCAGGTAAGGTCGATAAGCATTTTGATCCAATTATGGAATATTTAAAAGACCATCCAAATCCAGATGGAACATATAACAACATAAAGATTTAGGACATCACAATGTCCTTTTCTTTAATTTAAATATGTTATAATGAATTAAGCGTTTTATGAGGTGAATTATGAAAAAAGTAGTTTTGATATTAACACTAATAATTTCAATTTTTTTGATATCATCATGTACAAAAACTTTGAATGCATATACGTTCAGTTTTTATGATTATATGGACACATACATAGGTGTTAACTTGTATGCTGAGAGTCAAGAGCAAGCAGATATTTATGAAAGTTACATTAACGATACATACAAGAAGTATCATGAATTAACGACAAACTATGTTCCTTTAAGCACGGATTCTCCTTATCTTGAAAATATTTATTCTATTAATCAGAAGAACAATCAAATCATTGAAATTGATTTTGATTTATATCAAATTATTCAATTATCTGAAGAAATTAAAAATCTTACTGATGGATATTTTGATATCTCCGTTGGAGAGGTCATTAATGTATGGAAAGATTTAATATTGGATGACGTGAATGGTTATTTATTTGAGGAAATACCTGAAACGGTTTATCAAAATGCAATGACTCAAATTGGACTAATTGATCTTGAAGAACATGTTATTGAATTAACTGAAACAGATGGCCACTATTACATTCAAGTAAAGAGCACACATGCACAACTCGATTTAGGTGCAATCTCAAAAGGATATGCAACTCAAATAGTTTATAAATACTTGCAAGAACAGAATGTTCAATATTTTTCAATTAGTGCAGGGACAAGTTCCATCGCATTAGGGCAAAATATGAATAGAGATGGTGGCATATTTAATGTGTCTTTAGCGAATCCAGTTAAGACAAGTGTAAACGATCTAACATATGGCATGATATATGTAAAAGACATAGGTATTACAACAAGTGGAAACTATGAACAATATGTACTTTATCAAGGTTTAAGATATCACCATATCGTATCACCAAAGACAAAATTGCCAATGCAATATTATCATACTGTAACAATTTTAGGTGATGATTTAGGTTTGCTTGATGCGATATCAACAGCTCTATTTTCCATGCCCCCAGATGTGCTTGAAAGTTGGTTAGCATTACATCAGGAAGACTTAAATTTAGAGGTTATTCAATTTAATTATGATGAAACTATACTGACTCACATGACAACGACTGTTTTTGAGGAGAATGCTGCATGAAAGCAAAGTTGAGTGTAAAAAGCAAAAGAGACATCTTGTTAGTTACGCTTTTATTTATAATTCTAGGTGGGATTTATATCCTATTTAGACTTTTTGCTTTTCAAGGTGAAGCATCCATCGCTAATGTTTACTACGGAACATCCAATGAACCAATTGTTTCTATTGATTTCATAAATTATAGAGTGATTGCAAACTATGATCAAGATGTACCCTCATCTTATAATCAAGTTTATCCCATCATTGATGAGTCAGCGAATACAATTACATTATTAGGTGATTATGAGATTGATGGTACACGACAAATTGTTGTCATCCAATATAATTTTGGAGCTAAAAGCGTTCAAATTATTCAAGAGCAAAGTCCAAATAATATATGTAGTAGAGAAGGTGTTTCAACAGGTTGGCCACTGATATGTTTGCCTAATCGTATTAGGGTCGAATTTGAAACTAATGGCGAGGATTTCACAATATGATGCATTCAGCCAAACTTCGAAAAATGACTTTGTTAGCCAATTTTCTGGCTATAGCAATTGTTCTCAATATTATTGAGTCTGCAATACCAATCATTCCTGTTCCAGGAGCAAAACTTGGATTTGCAAACATTGTGACGTTGATTATTCTCTATGTTTATTCATTTAAAGATAGTGTAATTATTACATTATTAAGAGTGTTATTAGTTGCAATATTGAGTGGTAAATTATTAGGTGTTACTTTTTATATGAGTTTAAGTGGTGCTGTATTTGCTACCTTAGCCATGGGATTTTTTAAACAACTAAACTACTTTGGTTTTGTTGGAGTGAGTACCATTGGATCTGTATTCCATGCAATTGGCCAAATAGCAGCAGGTATCTTTGTTATAGGGAGTACAGCTGTGATTGCATATTTGCCAATTATGCTATTCTTGAGTATTCCAGCTGGAGCATTAACAGGGATAATTGCTCAACGATTTTATACCATATGGCGAAGTTGGCATAATGAGATTTCGTGATTTATATGAAATATGGAAGATTACTCTTGATAAATAAAATTTAGAATGATATAATAATTGCGCAAAACTTACTATGACCTACGGTTATGGCGGAAGGAGAAAAGAAAATGAAACCAGGAATTCACCCAAAATATAGTGTAACAAAAGTAAAATGTTCTACATGCGGTCACGAATTTGAAGTTGGATCAACAGCAAGTAATATTCGCATTGATACATGTTCAAATTGTCACCCATTCTACACAGGACAACAAACTTTTATTCAAGCAGCTGGACGCGTTGAAAAATTTAATAAACGCTATGGTCTTAACGAAAAGAACGAAGACAACAAATAACGTGATTACTCATCACGTTTTTTATTAAGAAAATCATAATAAAGGGGATTTTGTTATGTATCACACTTATAAAAATGGATTTATTGAAGTCGTATGTGGACCCATGTTTGCTGGCAAAACTGAAGAACTCATTAGAAGAATCAAGAGACTTGAGTATGCTAAACAAAACGTATTAGTTTTTAAACCTAAAATTGACACAAGATATGACGCTGCAGAAGAAATAGTTTCTCATAATTTAAGCAAGAAACCATCGATTATTATTGATAAGAGCTTAGAGATTTATGATTTCGTTAAACCTGAAACTGATGCCGTAGTTATTGATGAAGTTCAATTTTTTGATCAAGACATTATTGGAATTGCAGAAACTCTTGCTGATCGAGGAATTAGAGTTATTGTAGGTGGTCTTGATAGTGATTTTAGAGGGGAACCTTTCGGTCCAATGCCAGAACTTTTGGCAAGAGCAGAATTTGTTACCAAGCTCACAGCAATATGTGTGAAAAGTGGTTTACCAGCAACTAGAACGCAGCGCATCATCAATGGCAAACCTGCACATTATAGTGATCCGACCATATTAGTAGGAGCCAATGAATCTTATGAGCCTAGATCAAGACATTATCATGAAGTCCCAGGAAAACCAAAAAAAGTATAAATATATGAAAGCTGCTCTTAACGAAGCAAAAAAAGCTGAACTTGCTCATGAAGTTCCAGTTGGAGCAGTTGTAGTTTATCATGATCAAATTATCGCAAGAGCACATAACAAAAGAGAAAAAGATCAAACATTTTATGCTCATGCTGAATTTCTAGCCATGATGAAAGCTGCCAAGAAGATTGGAAGCTGGCGATTGGAAGATTGTGAAGTCTATGTTACAATGGAACCGTGCCCAATGTGTGCAGGTGCGATGATACAATCTAGGATTAAATCTATTTACTATGGTGTTAGCGACACAAAAGCTGGTGTAGCAAAAAGCATTACCAATCTTTTCGAACTCCCATTTAACCACAAAGTTCACGTTGAATCAGGTATTCTAGCAGAAGAAAGTCAAACATTGCTAAAAGAATTCTTTAAGAAATTACGTGAAAAATAATTGAAATTCCTCATCAAGCATCATCATTCAATAGTAACTTGTGAACCTGGTCAGGTCTTGATTGAAGCAGCCATAAACATTTCTACTATGTGGATGATGATGCTTGATGGGGATTTTTTTAAATCTCATGATTTTACATAATCATTTATTAAATAAATGGTTGATGTTATAATAAAAACAACGGAGGAATGAACAATGAAATTAAATCCAAAAATATACAAACAGTTAACAAATGAACCATTTGAAACACAAAATGTAGACGGGAAAAACGTTGAGTTTCATTATATGAATGATACACCATACTTATTTCAGTATGCATCAAGAGGAAGATTTGCAGTGTGGACATCCGATGGACAAAACTACAAAGTTTTAATTGAAAAAGCTTATTATGAAGCACTTCAAGACTTTTATCAATTTGAAGTGAACAAAATTTGGTTAAACTTTTTAGAAAGAGTTAGTAGTATTAGCTCAAGGATTAACCGTTTATTTATTATTCCAACAATGCTTGTTTACATGGTAGTTGCTGGTATTGCTTATTTCTATTTACCAGATCTAACACTTCAAATTTTGTTAGGAATGATTGTTTTAGTTGTAGTTAGTAATATTTTCCAAAGTAGACTCGTCAATAAGAAGGTTAAAAACGAAAATATTGCTGCTCAAGATAAAATTCGAGCATTAATCGGTAATGATCAATTTGACAATTTAGTTAAGGCACAAGAAAAGCATTACCAAGAATATTTCAAGTTCAACGAAGTAGAACCTATCGTTGATGAATCAAGTCAAGATGTATCATATGATGAAAATCAAGCAATTGAAAATAGCGAAGAAGAAGGCAATGATGATGGAACAGAAAGCAATTAATGCAATTAGATTTTTAGGAGTTGACGCTATAAATAAAGCAAATAGCGGTCATCCCGGTATTGTATTAGGTTCTGCTCCAATGGCATTCCAACTATTTACTGAACACTTAAATATAGATGTTAAAAACCCTAAATGGATGAACCGTGACCGGTTCGTTTTATCTGCTGGTCATGGCTCAATGTTACTTTACGCGTTGAATCATCTATCAGGATATAAAATTAGCATGCAAGATCTAGAAAATTTTAGACAACCCGGAAATACACCTGGGCATCCTGAATATGGTCACACTGAAGGTGTAGAAACAACCAGTGGCCCTTTAGGACAAGGTATCTCAAATGCTATTGGTATGGCGATAGCTGAAACACATTTAGCTGCACGTTTTAATAAAGAAAACTTTCCTATAGTAAATCACTTCACATATGTCTTATGTGGCGACGGTGACCTTCAAGAAGGCGTTGCTCTAGAAGCAATAAGTCTTGCAGGACATTTAGCTTTAGGTAAACTTATTGTTCTATTTGATTCAAATGATATTCAACTTGATGGTAAGGTTTCTTTAGCTTATAGTGAAAATCATAAAGCTAAGTTTGAAGCTATGGGTTGGCAATATATCAAAGTTACCGATGGTAATGATTTAAATCAAATCAACCGAGCAATTAAAAAGGCAAAGGCTGAATTAAATAAACCAACACTCATTGAAGTTAAAACAGTTATTGGATTTGGAACAAGTCTAGCCGGCACAAATAAAGTGCACGGTGCACCAATTGGTGAAGCAGGAGTAAAGGTTTTACGTGAGAACCTTAACTGGACATATAAGCCATTTGAAATACCTGAAGAGGTATATGCTATATATCGCAAGAAAGTGACTTTAAGAGGCCAAAGAGCTTCAAAAAAATGGAGACAACTTTTAGCAGAATATAGTCAAGTTTATCCACAAGAATTTGCTTTATATGAATCATTTGACAAGAATGAACCAATAGTCAATTTAGGCGATTTTAAAGATGATGTGAAAGAAGACGATGAAGCAACAAGAAATACTAGTGGAAAAATCATTAATAGATTATCAAAACTAAATTTAAACCTCATAGGTGGTTCTGCAGATTTAACTTCATCAACCAAAGCAAAGGGTGCTGATGGGGATTATAGCAAAGAACATCGTTTAGGAAGAAACATTAATTTTGGTGTTAGAGAACATGCTATGGGAGCTATCGTTAACGGTTTAGTCCTTCATGGAGGACTCAGAGTTTTCAGTGGTGCATTCTTCGTCTTTAGCGATTATATGAAACCTGCTATACGGTTAGCAGCAATCATGAATATCCCTTCAATTTTTGTATTTTCACACGATTCAATTGCTGTAGGAGAAGACGGACCAACTCATCAACCTGTAGAACAACTTGTAGGTCTTAGAGCTATTCCTAATCTCAATGTCATCCGTCCAGCAGATGCAAACGAAACTTTGGCTGCTTGGAAGATTGCGATGGAATCAAAGAATACACCAACTGTAATTATATTAACAAGACAAAATTTGGTTAAACAAAACTTAACATCATATGATGGTGTTGTCAAAGGTGCATATATCGTTTCGCCAGAACAAAATAAACTAGATGGTATTATTCTAGCATCCGGTTCTGAAGTAGGTCTTGCTATTGAAGCTCAGTCTATATTGAAAAATCAAGGCAAAGATTTACGGGTAGTAAGTATGCCTTCAAGCTTTATCTTTGAAAAACAGACACTAAAATACCAAAAAGAAATATTACCTAAGAGTGCTAAAATTTTAGCAGTTGAAATGGCAAGCAGTCTTTCATGGTATAAATATACATCTTTAGTTTATGGAATTGATAAATTTGGTATCAGTGCACCATCAGAAAAAGCACTTGAACTGTATGGTTTTACGAAAGAAAAAGTTGCAGATTACTTTCTTAAAAAACTATCGTAAAAAGAAGTGAATTTAATGATTTATGATGGGATTATCGTCGGTGGTGGGCATGCAGGTGTTGAAGCGGCTCTAGCCATGGCAAGAATGAATAAGAATACATTACTCGTAACAGGCAACCTGAGCAAGGTTGCTTCTTTACCATGTAATCCATCAATAGGCGGACCCGCCAAAGGTGTTGTTGTCAGAGAGATTGATGCTTTAGGTGGCCAAATGGCTAAAAGTGCTGATCGCGGACAAATACAAATTAAAATGCTTAACGCTTCAAAAGGACCAGCAGTTCGTGCACTCCGTGCACAAATTGATAAATTAAAGTATCCTAGAATCATGCTTGAAGTTCTAGAAAACACTAAAAATTTAACACTCAAAGAAGCACTTGTGGACAAAATGATTATTGAAGACCAAAAAGTCGTTGGTATTCAACTGAGTGATGGCGAACTAATTTATGGACACACTGTCATTTTGACAACAGGGACATATTTAAACAGTAACACTTTGATTGGTGATGAAAAAGTTTTAAGTGGACCAAGTGGAGAACCAACAACATTTGGCATAAGCAAACAACTTAAGGATCTTGGTTTTGATGTTGTTAGACTAAAGACTGGAACACCACCAAGAATTGCCATTGATAGCGTTGACTATGAAAAAATGGTTCCCCAATATGGAGATGTTGAAAAACATACATTTAGTTTTGATGGGAAATATTATGATGAAAATCCACAAAGACTATGCTATTTAACTCACACATCTTTAGTTACACATGGGATTATAAATTTAAATTTAAAAAAATCAGCAATGTATAGCGGAATCGTCGAAGGTGTTGGACCGAGATATTGTCCTTCTATCGAAGATAAGGTTGTTCGTTTTCATGATAAAGATAGACATCAAGTATTTATTGAACCGGAAAGTGTTGAACTTGATGAACTTTATGTCCAAGGTTTGTCTACCAGTTTTCCTAGAGATATTCAAGAAAGCATGTTACGCACCGTTAAGGGATTAGAAAATGTTCGTATTATTAGATATGCGTATGCAATTGAATATGATGCAATCAATCCGATCCAACTATTTCCTTCCCTAGAAACAAAAAGAATAGAAAACTTGTTTTGTGCTGGACAAATCAATGGGACAAGTGGTTATGA
Source organism: Bacillota bacterium (assembly GCA_018817915.1). Classification (GTDB taxonomy): domain Bacteria; phylum Bacillota_I; class Bacilli_A; order Acholeplasmatales; family Acholeplasmataceae; genus Peloplasma. The sequence goes on along the minus strand of JAHISX010000025.1, from coordinate 3,803 downwards.
AGAAGCTGCTGGTCAAGGATTAATGGCGGGTATTAATGCTGCACTTAAATTATCTGATAAAAAACCACTTATTCTTCATCGCAACGAAGCATATATTGGAGTTCTTATTGATGATTTAGTCACAAAAGGTACAGTTGAACCTTATCGTTTGTTGACTTCAAGAGCTGAACATCGTCTTTTATTAAGACATGATAATGCGGAATTAAGATTAAGAGATTATGGTTATCAAATTGGGTTAGTAGACGAAGAAACATATAAGAAATATCTCAAAAAGAAAGATGAATTTGATTTGTTATATGAAGAAGTGAGCAAGTTTAGAGTCATGCCCAACAAAGTTAACAATCAATATCTAAAAGATAGAGGCTCATCTCAAATTTTTGAAGGAGTTGTGTTAACTGATTTGATGAAAAGACCGGAGATTAATAAAATCGATGTCCTTCATTTTACAAAAAAAGTATTTAATGATGATGTACTTGAACAGCTGGAAGTTAAAATTAAATATGAAGGTTATATACAAAAAGCTTTAAGAGAAGCCGACAAAATGCTTCGCCTTGAAGACAAAGTAATACCTAACTCAATTGATTATTTGAATGTCAAAAATATTTCTTCTGAAAGTAGAGAAAAACTTATAAAAATCAGACCACAAACTTTGGGACAAGCATCGAGAATTTCTGGTGTAAATCCAGCTGATATTTCTGTTCTTCTTGTCTATCTTGAATCAGGTAGTGTAAATTATGAACTTTAAGAATGATTTAAAAATTAAACTTGGTTTAGAAATCAGTGAAGAGCAAGAAAAACTGTTTGAAATATACTATCAATTTCTTATTGAGTATAATAAAATTACCAATCTTACGCGCATTACAGAAAAAGAAGAAGTTTATTATAAGCATTTTTACGATTCATTGACATTGGCTAAGACTTTAAATATCAACAGCATTCAATCTGTATGTGACATGGGATCTGGAGCAGGCTTTCCATCTATCCCATTAAAAATCATGTATCCACATTTAAGGATTACAATTGTTGATTCATTGAATAAACGTATAATATTTTTACAACAACTGACTGTAAAACTTGAATTACATCAGGTTCAGTTTGTTCATAATAGAGTTGAAACCTTTGCACTCAATCATCAAAACGAATTTGACTTAGTAACCGCTAGAGCACTAGGTGACTTATCACTTATTTCTGAAATGGGTATTCCAATGACTAAAATTGGTGGTCAATTTATTGCATTTAAAGGAAATAACTACGAAACTGAACTCCTTGAGTCTAAAAAAGCAATAGAACTACTTGGTGGTAAACTATTAGATATCGAGAAATATATTTTACCTGAACAATACGGGACACATTCTCATATTGTGATTTCTAAAATAAAACAAGTCAAAGGATTTCCTAGACAGTTTTCAATAATGAGCAAAAATCCTCTATAAGAATGTTTGGAACGGAGAAAGTATGGGCAAAATAATTGCTGTATCTAATCAAAAAGGTGGTGTTGGAAAAACAACCACTAGCGTAAACCTCACCGCCGCATTAGCCGAATGTGGGAAAAAGGTTCTACTTGTTGATTTTGATCCTCAAGCAAGTACAACAACAAGCCTAGGAATAAATAGAAGTATGCTTTATGCGACTATTTTTGATGTCCTACTTGGGGAAAAGACAATCCATGAGACAGTTATTCATTTGCCAGATATACATGTAGATGTCATTCCTGCAACAATTGAATTGGCACATATAGAAGTTCGTTTAGATCACGAAGACAGAGAATACATATTAAACCAAAGATTACGAGAAATATCAGACGAATACGATTTTATTATCATCGATTGCCCACCTTCTTTAGGCTTATTAACAACAAGTGCACTCTATGCATCAGATTCAGTTTTAATTCCTGTTCAATGCCAATTTTTAGCAATTGATGGATTAACCCAGTTATTAAATACCATTCGTATCGTACAAAAGAAACTTAAAGTAAATAATAGAAGACTAGAAATAGAAGGTGTATTACTTACAATGTTAGATAAACGTACAAAAGCTGGGTGGGAAATTGTCCATGAAATCAAGGATTATTTCAAAGAAGGTGTATTTGATACGATTATTACGAGTAATGTCGCAGCACAAGTTGCTCCGACTTATGGATTACCAGTGTTAACATTCGCACCTAAATCACCTGCTGCTAAGTTATATAAATCACTCGCAAAGGAGATTGTAACTAACAATGAAAGATGAAAAAGTAGCAAGAACTTTATCGGATTTACTACACGAACACCACGTTGATGATGTGCTTGAAGGTGAAGTCATCGATGAGATTCAACTTCAACATATTAAGCCCAACCCATTCCAACCACGTCGGATTTTTGACGAGGAAAAAATCAATGAACTAGCACAATCCATTAAAGAACATGGTGTATTTCAACCAATCATATTAAAAAAAGTTAAACAAGGATTTATTATTGTCTCAGGCGAAAGAAGATTCCGCGCCGCTCAAATAGTGGGGTTAAAAACCATACCATCAATTATTAGACAGTATGAGGAATCTAAAGTGGCTGAAATAGCACTTGCTGAGAATCTTCAAAGAGAAAATCTTACACCGATAGAAGAAGCTGAAGCGTACAAGGTTGTTATGAACAGTTTAAAATTGACACAAGCAGAACTTGCAAAAAAAATTGGAAAAAGCAGATCACATGTAACAAATACGCTTGGATTACTTAATTTGCCAGGTGAGGTTCAACAAATGCTATTAACGAGTTACATTAGTATGGGACACGCTAGAGCTTTGAGTAAATTAGAAAATGTACAACAAATCATCAAACTTGCACACCAAATTGTTGAAAAACAATTAAGTGTTAGACAAATTGAAGAATTGACAAAAGTTGAGATTAAGACCAATAAAATCAAAAGAACTATTGATCCTAAATATAAGAGTCAAGAAAAACAATTAAGTGATGCCTTTGGGCAACGTATCAAAATTGATGATCACAAGATTGTTATTTACTGCAAAGATGAAAAACTAGCAGAGACAATTGAGAGATTATTAAAGAAATGAAGTATACCATAGGAGATCATCTCATTACCAAAAAGAAACACGTTTGTGGATCTGCTGAATGGGAAGTTATGCGGATGGGAATTGACATTAAATTGAAATGTGTTAAATGTGGTAGAGAAATTATGATGTTTAAGGCGGATTTAGATAAAAAGGTTAAAGTTGTTCAAATAAAAGTAGAAAATCATAGTTGAGGTTTTCTTATAATATTAATATTATTATAACAAACACAAAAAAATCGGCTAATTTCCTTAAATAAGGCATATATAAACACGATTACAAAGCAAAAAGACAAAAAACGAAGGAAAGTTGTTGATTTTTTTAAAATGATAAGATAGAATATATAAGCAAGTCTAAATACGGAGGGGTAGCGAAGCGGCTAAACGCGGCAGACTGTAAATCTGTTCCCTAAGGGTTCGGCAGTTCGAATCTGCCCCCCTCCACCATTCTATTTTATAGACCTTGTGCCAAATGAGGGGAAAATACTACCTGAGTTATTGACAAGGTTATTTTATAATGATAGAATGAATAAGCGCGCAAGAATAGGCGAGCAAGAAGGTCTTTGAAAACTGAATGATGATGAGTGTATCAAAAGTAACAAAAAAAAATAGGAGCTATCAACAAACAAAACATAAATTTATGGAGAGTTTGATCCTGGCTCAGGATGAACGCTGGCGGCGTGCCTAATACATGCAAGTCGAACGCAACACTTCGGTGTTGAGTGGCGAACGGGTGAGTAACACGTAGATAACCTGCCCTT
>JAHISX010000004.1 GCA_018817915.1 Bacillota bacterium | reverse complement strand
TCCCATAAATGCTAATGCCATAAGACCTGCTGTGATTAAAGCAATAGGCATTCCCTTAAGTGCTTTAGGTACAGCAACAGCATCTAATCTCATGCGCATTGCAGTAAATGTTATGATAATTAAAGCATAACCCAATCCTGAGCCTAATGCAAATGTTAGAGCTTCAATATATGTATTTGGTGTAGCAACATTTGTTAATGCAACGCCTAATACAGCACAATTACTGGCGATTAAAGGTAAATAAACACCTAATGCCTTATATAAACTTTCACTAAATTTCTTAATGACTAGTTCTGTTAATTGAACAAGTGATGCAATGACTAAAATAAAGGCAATTGTATCAATGTATTGAATATTTAATGGTACTAATACATATTTGTATAATGGATAAGTAATAACTGCGGCTAATAAAGTAACAACAATAACAGCTAAACCCATACCAACAACAGATTTCATCTTGGTTGAGACTCCGAAGAATGAACATAATCCTAAAAACTGCATCAATACAATGTTATTGATCAACATTGCAGAAATTAATATTGCTAGTAAGCTCATTATTTCTTAGCCTCCTTTCTTTGACGGAAGGCAGTGATGCCAGCAAGTAGGAATCCAATGACGAGAAATGCTCCTGGGGGTTGTACTAAAATTGAAAATGCATATGTATCTAAACCAGCATTTTGAAATATTGTATATTCAAATCCAAGAGGCAATGTTTTGCCTAAAACAAGCATGCCTGTTCCTAAAAATTCTCTTACGAGACCAATCACTGATAGTGCAAGACCAAAACCTAGTGCCACACCGAAGCCATCAAGTGCTGATCGTACAACATTATTTTTGGAAGCAAATGATTCTGCTCTACCTAAAATGATACAGTTCACTGTTATCAGAGCAATAAAGATACCTAATTCTTTATCTAAAGCTGGTGCAAATGCACTCACTAACATCTTAAGAATTGTTACTTCTGTTGCAATGATGATGACATATACTGGAATACGAACAGTATTTGGAATAAGTTTTCTGATCGCAGAAATTGTAATATTTGTTAGTGTCAACACTAAAACAACAAGTACACTCATACCGAATGCTCCTTCAAACGTTGCTGTGACAGCAAGTGCAGGGCACATTCCTAATACCATGACAAACAATCCATTTTCTTTTAAAATACCTTTTGTGAATATTTCCCAAAGTGATGGTTCACTGTTTTCTAAAACAGCTTTTTTAGCTGGAACTTTTTTTGTTTCTGTCATCGAACAGCCACCTCACTTTGCAGTATTGAAGAATCAATGTCTAATGAATGATTTAAATTGATTTGTGTATTTCCATATGCAGTCGCAATATCAGCGAGTAATGATTGAGCTAAAACCAAACTGAATGTTGCTCCAGTAATGATATCTCCATTTGGTATAAGATCTGTAATGGACGATCCAATATATAATGATAAATTTGTTCTTGTACCATTTACTTGATATGTTTGATTAATGGTTATGAATTCTGCTCCAGTAATAATCCCCGAATTATCAATGCCAACAACAATTAGCATAGATCCAAATCTATTTGTTCCATAAGCTTTATAAATGTAACCAATTGTTTGACCAGAAGCATCCTTACCTTCAAGTTTATTTTGAATTGACGCAGGATCTCCAATGATACTTAACTCATTTGAGCTTGCGTAACCAGGTAATACACTAATATAAGCTGCATTGGTAGCTTCTATGACATTGTTTTCAATAATAGGTTGAGTAATTGCATTAACTCCGCCAATAGCAAATCCACAAACCAAAGAAACCATTGCTAAGACAAGTGTGTAATGGAAAAGTGGTTTTTCTAATAATTTTCTCATAGAACAACACCTCCTGCACCAAAGTAAACAATGAGTCCCATAATAATTAAGATTACAGCATACCCAATTAAGAATCTTGGTCTAATTTTATTTGTTGACCATTTAGGATAATCAATCAATGGCACAAACATGTTAGCAAATAACAATCCAGCTGCTACACCTTCTGCATAAGCCCCAAATGTTCTGATTAAAACAATTAATGATCCAATCAATAGTCCATATAACCAACGACCAGGTCTAGTGACTGGAGCAGTTACTGGATCAGTAACCATGAAGGCAATACCAAATAATAATCCACCTGAAAATAGGTTATATAATACAAATTCAAACCATTGGTCAGGATAAACCTTGAGGCCAATTAAAGTTATTAAGATTAAGAAGGTACTTAAAGTAGATACAACAAGTCTATAATCCGCCGTTCTTCTTATTAATAAATAAGCAAGACCTATTAAGATAGCGATTGCACTGATTTCACCCATTGTTCCAGGAATGTTACCCGTAATAAGATCAATGATAGGATAGCTGTGCAATAATGCAGGAAGTTCCATACCATTCTTTAACGCAGTCAAGGGTGTTACACCAGCAATGGCATCAACGCCTACATAAACACCTGCAAACATGCCAGTTAAAGCGAGGGATACGAATCTACGACCAGCTGCAGCAACGTTGAAAATGTTGCCGCCTAATCCACCAAACATCATCTTGACAACAACGATGGCAAATATAGCCCCAACTGCAACTGCATAAATTGGCATTTTTGATGGCATTAACATTGCAAATATAACAGCACTGACTGCAGGAGCAGTCACATTATTAATTGTATAATTACTATACTTTGATTTTAGTCTATCTTTGAATGTTACATCTGTTTTCTTTGTCTTTTGCATCATTCCAAAGATTAACGCTTCAAATCCAATCATTAATACAAGTGATACAAGTATTCTAATGACTGCATCCCATCCAAAACGATAAATCGAGAAGGCAACGACTGGAATTAAGGCGATTAGAACATCGATCATCATGCGTTTGGTACTCACGTTCTTGCGAACATACGGGCTAGTTTGTTTAATTGCTTGCATAATTTCCTCCTACCGTACTAAGCGTTTGCCTAAACGCATATAATCAGTCAAATGAATCTTTGATGGACATACATATGAACATAATCCACATTCTATACATTTATTGACTTCTAACATCTTCAAGGCATCTTTATCCTTGACCTTATAAGCATTCATAATTTGAGTTGGCTGAATTGATACTGGGCATGAATAAACACATGAAGCACAATGGATACATGGTTCTTCAATTCTAACTTCTTCATTGAGAACAATCAAACTTGTTGATGTGTGCGTCATGACAATGTCATCTCTTTGAACATTGGTTCCCATCATTGGACCACCTAAAATAAGTACTTTAGGAATCTCAACATCCTTATAACCACCAGCTAATTCAATAAGTTCTGGAATTTGAGTGCCTATTCTTGCTCTAAAACTAGAATTGTGAACACCATTTCCGCTAATTGTAAATAATCTTTCTAATACAGGTAATCTTTTTTTAACAGCATTATATATACTTTGTAATGTTGAAACATTAAAATTTAAGACTCCATATTTTGAAAGTAGTTCGCCTTGGGGAATTTTGATGCCAACGGCACGATTAATCATATCTAGTTCCCATCCTTGTGGATAATGGTTACCAACAGAAATGACTTCGATATGATATTGTGTAAATTGTTTTAGACTAAATTCAAGTCTTTCTTTAATTTCGGTGTACTTTTTCTTAATTGCAATAACCCCACGAGCAGCTCCACTCGCTTTCATCGCATAAATTAAACCTTGAATGACTTCTTGTGGTTGATTCATAACTAAACTATAGTCTGCAATTAAATAAGGTTCACATTCAACACCATTAGCAATAACAACGTTAATCTGATCTTTTGTTTGTAGTTTAATATATGATGGAAAGGCACTACCACCAAGACCAACTAAACCAGCTTCTTTTATAATTTCAATATAATCTTCTTTGCTTAAAGCATCAATTTCAGCATCAGTTCTATCGACGACTGATGGATGTAGGTTATATTTTTTATCGTTTTTTACAATAAGACAATCAACAACTTTACCACTTTGATCAATTCTTTTTTCATAACCTTTGACTTCGCCACTCACAGTAGCGTGCATAGGTTGCTCAAAAAATGCACCTTTTCTTGTTCCAATAACTTCGCCTATTTTAACAAATTGTCCACCTCTAACGCACGTTTCGCCTTCTGGGCATCGTGCGCTTGTGACTGGATAATAAAGAAAGTTTGCGTCTAAATAGTGTAAAATTGGTAATTTTTTTAATTCTTTTTTACCATCTGGAATATATTTCGTTTTTGCAATCATCAGTTATACTCCCTTCGTGTATAATGGAAATCTTCTTGTGAGTTCAATCACTTGATTCTTTATTTCTTCTAATTTTTCTTCATTGTCTCTATTTGCCATGGTTTGATTAATCAATGAAGCCACAAGTAACATTTCTTTTTCTTTGAATCCTCTAGTTGTTACTGCAGGAGTCCCTAGACGAATGCCACTTGCATACGCTGGTTTTTCTTTATCAAAAGGAACACCATTTTTATTACATGTAATATTTACTTTATGCAGTAGATTTTCAGCATCAAGTCCCGTGATACCATAACGGCCTTTGACATCAATAAGCATTAAATGATTGTCGGTACCTCCGCTTATCACTCTGAATCCTAATTTAGTCATCTCATCAGATAAAACTTTTGCATTTTTAACCACTTGTTTTTGATATTCAATAAATGAATCAGACAAAGCTTCTTCAAAAGCCACGGCTTTGGCTGCAATAACATGCATTAATGGGCCACCTTGAATTCCAGGGAAAACTGCTTTATCTATTTTCTTTGCAACTTCTTCAATGTTTGTAAGTATGATCCCTCCACGAGGACCTCTTAACGTTTTATGTGTTGTTGATGAAACTGCATGAGCATATGCCATTGGAGAAGGGTGAACACCTGCAGCTACTAACCCTGCAATGTGCGCCATATCAACAAGTAAATAAGCTCCTACTTCATCAGCTATCTCTCTAAATCTTTTGAAATCAATGATTCTTGAATATGCACTTGCCCCAGCAATAATTAATTGTGGTTTGATTTCTTTAGCAATTTCAAGCACTTTATCATAATCAATCATTTCAGTTTTTTCATCAACACCATAAAAAGCTGAATGATAAAATTTTCCTGAGAAATTTAAATGGAAACCGTGTGTTAGGTGACCACCTTCACTTAAAGACATACCTAAAATCGTGTCACCAGGTTTAAGCAATGCTTGATAAACAGCCATATTCGCTTGAGATCCAGAATGTGGTTGAACATTAACATAGTTTGCATTGAATAGTTTCTTTAATCTTTCAATCGCCAAAGTTTCTATTTCATCAACAAATTCACAGCCGCCATAGTATCTTTTTTTCGGATACCCCTCAGCATACTTGTTCGTTAAAATAGATCCTTGAGCCTCTAATACTGCATCTGAAACAAAGTTTTCTGATGCAATCAGTTCAATGTGTTGCTCTTGTCTGTTTCTTTCTTTTAGAATGATTTCATCGATCATGGGATCGGACATTTTTAAGTTCATTCTTTCCTCCTAGGTAAAACCCTCGTATTATTATATCATAATAAAAGACAAAATAAAAGACAGAATCCATGGATAAAAGACCCGTCTTTCTGTGTATATTATGACTTTAATTCGCTTTATATATCATAATTATTTATAGTTTCATATTGTGATATACGTCTTGTACATCATCAAGTTCATCTAATAATGAAAGTAGTCGATCAAACTTACCTTGATCTTCGTCATTGTCAAATGTAGCTTCCATAATAGGCAACCACATAATTTGATCAGTTGCAAAATCAAAATCAGGTTTTGCATCTGTAATTGCAGTGCGGATTAAGTTGTAATCGTTTGCTTCTCCATAAACTGTAACAGAATCTTCTTCTACTTCAATATCAGAGAAATTTAAATCGTTCATGACGAGTATTTCTAGTATTTCATCTTCAGTTACACCGGGTAAAGTAAATACACAAACATGGTTAAATTGATGAAGTGTAGAACCTGAAACACCTAATTTCCCACCTGTCTTTGTAAAAGCATTTCTTACGACAGAAATTGTTCGGTTGACGTTATCAGTCAAGCATTCAACAATGATCATAGAAGTTCCAGGACCAAATCCTTCATAACGAACTTCAGTATAGTTTTCATCACTTCCACCAACTGCCTTTTCAATGGATCTTTTAATGATGTCAGCTGTAACCTGTTCTTTCTTTGCTTTTTCAATAATTTTCTTTAATGCTTGGTTTGTGTCTGGATCAGGCGTGCCTGATTTCGCTGCCATGTATATTTCTTTACCATATTTCGCATAGAGTTTACTTTTAGCAGCAGCGGTCTTTTCCATTGCTACTTTTCTTACTTCATGTGCTCTTCCCATTTTTATCTTCCTTTACTTACCAAATTTTTCATCATAAACCTTAATACATTGAGCAATAATCTTCTTAGCTGATTCAGCACCTTCAATATCTAAAATATATGTCTTTTTACCTTCTAATGATTTATAAACTTCGAAGAAGTGTCCCATTTCTGTTAAGAGATGTTGTGGCAATTCATTGATATCTTTATACTGTGTTAGTGATGGATCACCAAATGGAATTGCGATGATCTTTTCATCAATTTCATCAGAATCAATCATCTTCATTACACCTATAGGATAAACTTCAACAATAGATAAAGGTTCAATATCTTCTTGACATAAAACTAAAACGTCAAGGGGGTCATTATCACCAGCATAAGTTCTAGGAATAAAACCATAGTTTGCGGGATAATGTGTAGATGTAAATAGTATGCGGTCAAGAATAATCATGCCTGTTTCTTTATCCAACTCATACTTCTTTTTACTACCTTTAGAAATTTCTATGCAGGCAATAAATTTTTCGGGTTGAATTCTTGCTTTGCTGATATCGTGCCATATGTTCATTAGATCATTCTCCTTTTTCTATTCAAATCTATTTTATCACTAATGCTCAAAAAAACACCCATTGCTTTGGGTGTCTTCTTTGCCACACGTGATTCGGTAACAAAAACATGCTACCTATCCCCCATTTACCCCTAAATGTGTATTGAATACCTCGTATAAAGGTTACGAATGATTAAAACAACCCCTGATGCTTCAACCATCGTAGATGTAGTGTTGTGGCACCACAGTAGAAACACTTTCACCAAATTAGAAAGCTTATACGATAATTAAATACATAAACATTATAGCAACAACACTTTACTTTGTAAAGGTAAAATTATTCTTTTTGTAAGACATTCTTCTGATTTAATTATATCTATTTTTGAACGTGTTTCAAATAAAGTTCGTATGTATTTTCCATGAGTGCGTTAATTGTCATTGGTCCAACACCTCTAGGAACGGGTGAAAGATACGATGCAACTTCGCTCACACCTTCAAAATGAACATCGCCAACGAGTTTGCCATCAACTCTATTAACACCTACATCAACAACGATTGCTCCGGGTTTAACCATATCCTTAGTCACCAGTTCAGCACGACCTGCTGAGGCAATTAAAATATCAGCATTTTTTGTATGATACGCTAGGTCTTTTGTTTGACGATGACAAACAGTAATGGTTGCACCAGCATCCATAAGTAATCTTGCGATTGGAAAACCAACGATATTACTTCTACCAATAATAACTGCATCCATACCTGAAACATCAATATCATATGCCTTTAGTAAAGTCATAATACCTTTGGGTGTTGCAGGATATATGGTTGGCTTCTTTTGGTATAAGTATCCTTGATTAATTACATGAAATCCATCTGCATCTTTATCTTTAGAGATTAAATCAATCAACTTTGCTTCATTTAAGTGTTTGGGAATGGGCAATTGCAATAAAATGCCATCAACACTTTCGTCTTGATTAAGTTTTTCAATAAGATTAGAAAGCTCCTCTTCAGTGACATCATCTTTTAAGTTATATAATTGATGATTGATTCCAACTAATTTGCATGCTTTACCTTTTCCCTTAACATAGGATTGGCTCGCTGGATTTTCGCCAACTAAAATAATGGAAAGACTGGGTGCTCTATGATATTTTACTAAATCTTTATCAATCATATCTTTAAGCATCAAATTTCGTTCGTTTGCCACTTTTGCTCCATCTAATAAAATCATATTTTCACTTCCTTAATTAATTAAGTTTCCTTCACTATCGATTTCCATCTCTAGTGCACGAGGTGTTTTATTTAAACCTGGCATAACCATAATGCCTTTTGTAAGTGCTACTAAGAACCCTGCACCTAATGAAGGTCTTATTTCTGAAATGCTTAAAGTGAAATCAACAGGAAGTCCTTTGATTTTAGGATCACCCGTGAGCGAAAGTGGTGTTTTAGCCATACAAACAGGTAAATTCCATCCTAATTCTTCGTATTCACGTAGTTGTCTGGTTGCTCTTTTGCTAAATTCAACATCTTTAGCGCCATAAATATTTTTTGCAATTTTTTCAATCTTAGTTTGTGTAGAATCGGTTGATTCATATAAGCGCTTAAAAGTTGTAGGTTTATTGGTAATATCAACAATAATATTAGCCAAATCGACCATGCCTTCTCCACCCATACTAAATCCTTTACATAATGCAATTGGATGATTATTTTCTTTTGCCCAACTCATGATTAATTCAATTTCAGCATCAGTATCAGAATAAAAGTGGTTGAGAGCAATGACATAGTTTAATCCATAATTTTTAATATTTTGTAAATGTTTATTTAAATGAGGTATGCCATCTTTAAGAGCGTCAATATTTTCTAAATTGAAGTCCTCAGCTCCACCATGAGCTTTGAGAGCTCTTAATGTTGCTACAATAACAACAGCATCAACTTGCTTTCCTAATTGAGGCATTTTTATATCTAAGAATTTTTCCATACCTAAATCAGCGCCAAAGCCTGCTTCTGTAATGGTGTAATCTCCTAATTTAAGTGCCAACTGTGTTGCTACAATAGAATTACATCCATGAGCAATATTGGCAAAAGGACCTGCATGAACCAATGTAGGAACACCATCAAGGGTTTGTACTAAATTAGGATTCATTGCATTTTTCATGAGCAGTGTCATCGCATCAGCTCCACCTAATTGTGAAACCTTGATTGGTTTTCCTTCTTTATCATAACCGATTAAAATATTGTTAATTCTACGTTTTAAATCATCAAGATTTTTAGATAAAGCAAGAATAGCCATAATTTCACTAGCTGCAGTGATAATAAATCCATCCTCACGCGTGGGTGTTTGAATTTCACGAAGTGCTCTATCATTCATATCCATACAACGTTTCCAAGTGACGGTTTCAATACCTAATTCGTTACCTTGGTAAATATGATTGTCAATCAAAGCACTTAAAAGGTTATTTGCTGAAGTTATCGCATGCATATCACCTGTAAAATGAAGATTGATATCATCATTTGGGGTAATACTTGATTTCCCACCACCTGTAGCGCCACCTTTAAGACCAAATACAGGTCCTAAACTTGGTTCTCTAAGTGCAAGCATAGGATGTTTTCCAATGAAATTCAGTCCTTGTGCTAGACCAATAGAAACTGTTGTTTTTCCTTCACCTGCTGGTGTTGGATTAATAGCTGTAACCAAGACAAGTTTGCCATCCGTCTTGTTTTCTAATCTTTTTAATACTTTTAGATCAATTTTAGCTTTATCAAAACCATAAGGTAAACACTCTTCTGAACTTATGCCCATCTGTTCACATAATTCTGTAATTTTTTTCATATGCTTCTCCCTGTTCACAAAAAAAGTATCTCGTTTAAAGATACTTTAATTATATCATATTTTTTACATTACCAATTGAGATGTCTTTCTTCTAAAGATTGACCTATCTATGATAATATCCTTATAAATGAAGAATTGATTTAATTTTTTGTGGTAAACCAACGATGTCTTGCTTGGATAAACTACATAATGCAAGTCTAATACCACCAGTCATTGGAACAGCATAAATATGATGTTCAGCAAGCTTTAAATAATCCTGTTCTGGATTTGGTGTTAGTACCACCGTGTAAAATCCACTTCTAAATGGATGTGTCTTTAATCCGACTTCTTGAGCTTGACTAATGAAGGACACACTTCTTTGTTGAACAAGTGTAGTAATGTGGTTTAATCCTTTCAAAAATGCTTCTTTATTTTCTTTAAGTGAGAAATGGTTAAGGAGTTCAATTGAAATAGTTGGCGTAGCTGACCATGAGCCACGAGCTTCATTGACATATTTATGATGAAATTGTTTGACCTTTTCTTCAACATGTGACAAACCGATTGCTGCACCTAATCTTAACCCATAAGCCCCAAATGTTTTAGAACCACTGAAAGATAAAATCGTCATAACATGGTTTTTCAATTGTGGAAGATATGTCATTTTCTTTCTTTTATCTTCTTCATGAGAAAAATCCAAATATGCTAAGTCATATAGGAATACAAGATCATTATGTTCAAATTGATTCATGATTTGAATGATTTGTTGGAATTCTTGTTCACTGAGTGTATAACCAGTTGGGTTATGACAAGGATCATTGATGATAATAATGACTTGTTTTTGAATTGCACAAAGCTCTGTAAGTCTTTCTTTAAAGCTATCTAAATCAAAACTGTCACCTTTAAACAGTTTGTGCTCGAAAATATTAAGTTTAGCGCGATCGGCAAATCTTTCATATTGCCATCTAATATCCGATACAAAAATTGATTCACCAGGTTTAGAATAGATTGCAAATGTAGAAGCGATTGCTCCACTTCCACCTGGGGTTGCACAAGCATCGACAAACATTTGTTTTCTTATCGTCTCTTCATACTTACCAAAAACCCATGAGATTACATTATTTTTAAAATCTTTCCCGCCATCCACTGCTGGATAAGGTAATATTTTTTCATCGGGTAATGAACGAATTGCTTTAGAAACAATAGGCATTCCCCCAATAGATTTATCTTCATCATAAAACATACCTATGGATGCATTGATGACATCATCATAAATTTTAGACGCAGCAAGAGCATCCTTTGAAATCTTTAATATATCTACACTCACATCGATCACCTCTATTATCAATTATAAATCAAATCATCTAAAAATAAATCAAACAAATACAGCCAGTGTTGTTTTTCAAACTTAGTAACCATGATGATTTGTACATGGCCTTTCATATAAGCAAGTCTTACTTGTGTCTTTGATGCATTCGCCTTATCAAATAATTTTTTGCCATCTACTTTTGAAGATGCATCAATTGAAAGAACAAGTGTTACCTGATTAGATTCTACAACTGTTTTGTGTACTCCAAGTATTGATGAGAATTTTTTAAATAATTTTTCATACATGTAAAGCAATAAATCTGCATCGATAGCTCCAAAGCGATCAGTCAATTCATTTTTTAAATCCTCAACATCTTTAATACGATTTAATTCACTAATCCGTTTATGGATTTCTATTCTCACACTATCTTGGCTGACATATTCAGGGTCAACATGTCTTGGTGCATAAATCTCATCAATTGCTGTTTCTTTAGGCTTATCCAATGAAATTCCAGTAACAGCCTCTTCTAATAATTTCATATAGAGTTCTAATCCTACTGAATCAATAAATCCAGATTGTTCTGAACCTAAAATATCTCCTGCTCCTCTGATAGATAAATCACGCATTGCGATCTTGAATCCACTACCTAATGCTGTAAAATCTTGAATCGCATTCAATCTCTTCTTAGCTTCATCGTTAATATTTCTAAAAGTATCATAAAGAAGATAGGCATAAGCTATGCGATCGCTTCTTCCGACACGACCACGAATTTGATAGAGTTGTGATAACCCTAATTTATCTGCATCATGGATAATCAGTGTATTTGTATTTGGGATATCAACACCTGTTTCAATAATGGTTGTTGAAACCAAGACATCATAAGAGTGATCAATAAAATCACTTAAGACATTTTCAAGTTGATCTCGATTCATTTTTCCATGAGCATAAGCTACACGAGCTTCAGGAACAAGCTTTTGTAATTTATAAACCATGCCTTCTATACCTTGAACTTTATTGAAAAGATAAAAAATCTGTCCACCTCGAGCTAATTCTCTTGTGATTGCTTCTTTAATTAAAGCCTCTTGTCTTTCAACAACATAGGTTTGAACTGGATATCTATTAAGAGGTGGTGTTTCAATCATGGATAAATCTTTTAATCCCATCATGGACATCTGTAGTGTTCTAGGAATTGGTGTTGCACTTAATGTTAGTGTATCGACATTCACCTTAAACTCTCTAATTTTTTCTTTGTGCTCAACACCGAAACGTTGTTCTTCATCAATAATGAGCAAACCTAAATCTTTGAACTTCACATCTCCTGATAATAATCTATGCGTTCCAATGACAACATCTACATATCCTTTTTCCAGTTGAGTCAAAGTTTCTCTCTGTTTTTTAGGTGTCACGAAACGGCTTAATAATGCGACATTCGCACCATACTTCTCAAAGCGTTCTTTAAATGTATAGTAATGTTGTCTTGCAAGAACTGTTGTAGGCACTAAATATAATACTTGTTTCTGATTGAGTACTGCTTTAAATGCAGCACGCAGTGCAACTTCTGTTTTACCAAAGCCAACATCTCCACAAATTAAGCGGTCCATTGGTCTTGCATTTTCCATATCGAACTTCGTATCTATGATCGCTTTTTGTTGATCTCTTGTTGTTTCGTATTGAAAATCTCTTTCAAATGCCACTTGCATTTCATTATCTTTTTCATAAGAAAAGCCAACACTTTGTTGTCTTTGTGCATACAAAGCAATGAGTCTATCACTTAAATCCTTGATCCGCATGCGAACACTTGCCTTAGTTTTTGTCCATTGTTTTCCGCCAAGCTTTGATAATTTGGGATGCATGCCATCATGAGAACTATATTTTAAAACCATTTCTATTTGATCCATTGGTACATAAAGTGCCTCTTCATTTGCATAGATGATATGCAAATAATCACGTTTTTCAGTGCTCAATACCATTGTCTTTAATCCTACATATTGTCCAATACCGTAATCATAATGTACAACAAAATCACCAACAGTTAGATCTTCTATTCTACGAATCTTCGTTGCTTGATTCAAGACACTTCGATATCTGATTGCTGGTCTTACTTTATAAGAATATAATTGCATTTCATCAAGTAAAAGTATCTTATCTTCTCTAGAAAGAAAAGATCCATAGCTTGATTGGTTCAATAAATATATACCATTTTCCTCAGATATTTCAGTTTTGTATGCAAGTTTTTTTTCACTTAAAAATTGTTCTACTTCTTCATAAAAATGCTTTGTTGATACACAAAAAATGACATGGTATTTCTTCACTATGTCCTTGATATCAAGCTCAAGTAATGGTAGATTACCTTGATAATTATTGGTTTGTGTAACACCTAAATCAATACTATCTAGGGGACTATTTAATCCAAAATTGTCAATTTCTACATGTGTTAATTTAAGTTGTTTTTCTAAAGGTAGTCTAAATGGAATACTTAAAAAATTAGAACCATTCATCGTTGTAGCATATGTATTTAAGTCGCTTGCTATGGACTGTTCATTGATCATCATCTTATAGACATCAATCATATAGATCTTTTTATCTTGACAGAAATCAATGACTGTTGTCTCATCTTGATTAAAGAAAGGAATATAGATACCTAGTCCATCAAGCTTTAAGCGCATTTCAATAGATTCGATATCTTGGTCTAGTTTTTCTTGTTCTCTTTCTGATAATGTTTTATCTGAGAAAAACTTTTGGATTCTTTGAATTGCTTCTTGTTTCATTTGATCTGTATAGAACAATTCATTCATTGGAGCAACATCAATTGATTCTACTTCAGCAAAAGAGCGTTGTGTTTCGACATCAAATATTTTGATTTGATCTAAGACATCATCAAAGAAATCCAGACGATAAGGTTGATCATTATTCAAAGTATAGAGGTCAAGAATATGTCCACGTAAACTAAATTCACCTGGTTTTTCAACTGTATATGATCTGGAATACCCACTATAAACTAAATATTGAACGAGATCGTGTAAATCATAGGAATCTGTTCTTTTTAATATTTTTACACTATTAATATAATCTTTTGGCTTTAATTGTCTTTGACATAATCCTTGTAAAGTTGTAACAACAATAAACGGTTTGCCTGATAAAAGTTGTTTAAGTGTAAAAAGTCTTTCACTTTTAAACTCTGGGCTACCAAGTGCCATGATATTTGTTAATGTTTGATCTGATGGATAAAACAAGACATTGTCAGCATCGATGATTTGACTCATCTTATCATAATATTTTTGAGATTCATATAAATTTGGCGTGATGATAAAAATTGTTTTTTGATTTTCTATATAGTCGAGCGCAGCGAGATACGCATTATATGTATCTGTAGACGACTTAAAAGACACCATTTTAGATGTCTTTTTAATGATTTTTGATATTTGTGTTTTCATTTTTAGAAAATCAATCATCTTTTTGCCTCATAGATAGTAAAACCCAAACCTACGTTTGGGTGTTATATTTTGTCATAATGTCAGTAAACGGAGTGTTTTGTACAAATAATTCGATAATTTCTGTGGAAAATTTCACAGCTTTTTGTAAAGTGATAAGTTGCTCAGGCGTAAACTGACCTAAAACATATTGATCCAGTGGGATTGAAACACTATTATCAATGCCTATGCGAACTCTTTTGAAATCCTCACTATGCAGTAATCCAATAATATTTCTTAATCCATTATGTCCACCATGGCCACCAAATTCTCTTAATCTGAGTTTTCCTGTTTCCAAATTAACATCATCAACGATAACGAGTAAATCCTTGATGTCAACATCGTAATATTTAATTATTTTTGATATTGCTTCACCTGAAAGATTCATAAATGTAGAAGGTTTAGCTAAAATGAGCTTTTCTCCATTCAATTGAGTTAAACATATCTCAGCATTAAACTTTGAATCAAACTTAGCTTGACTACCTATTAAGCGTAAAACTTCATCTATGACCTTAAATCCGATATTATGTCGTGTTTTTTGGTATTTTAATCCTGGATTACCTAACCCTACTACAAGCTTCATTGATTACTCTTTTCCGGATGATGTATTTTATCAAATATTTGACTGATTGGTTCATCTTTGACAATGTGTAAAATACTTTGTCCAAGAAGTGGTCCAATCGATAATTGTGTGATTTTAGTTGATTTTGAAATGTCAGGGTTACTGATTGTATCTGTAACAACAATCTCGCAAAGCGCTGATTTTTCAATTCTTTCAATGGCATCACCTGAAAATACAGGATGAGTTGCTGCAGCATATACTTTGATTGCACCGGCATCCATTAATGCTTGTGCTCCAGCTATTAGAGTACCTGCGGTATCAATGATGTCATCGACCATAATTGCAATCTTGCCATAAACATCGCCAATAATATTTTGAACTTCGGCTTTGTTTGGCTCAGGACGACGCTTGTCAATAATCGCAAGAGGCGCATTTAAGATACGGGCAAAAACACGAGCGCGTGTTACACCACCATGATCTGGTGAGACAATAACAAGATTATCTAAATGTTTTGTGTATAAAAAATAATCTGCTAGTAAAGGCGCGGCTGGAAAATTATCGATAGGAACGTTAAAGAAACCTTGGATTTGAGCTGCATGTAAATCGATACAAATGAGTCGATCAACACCAGCAACTTGAAGCATATCTGCTATCAGTTTAGCTGTAATAGGTTGTCTAGATTTTGCTTTTCTATCTTGTCTTGAATATCCATAATAAGGCATAATGACTGTCAATGTTTTTGCGGATGCTCTCTTAATTGCATCAGCTAGAATGAGTAATTCCATTAAATGCTCATTCGCGGGTGATGAAGTTGACTGAACAACAAAGACATCATGGCCACGAACACTTTCTTCGATATTAATGGATATTTCACCATCAGCAAATCTTACGACATCCACATTACTAATTTCTATACCTGAAGTCTTAGATATTTCATCAGCTAAAGCACGATTTGAACTCAGTGCAAAGAGTTTTATTTTCTTTCCATCGACAATTGACATTTTTATTCACAGCTCCTTAACTTTCTCTATTTAATTATACCTCAAAAACAGCTATTTTGAACTTGATTTCTTCTCAAAAAAAAATCTTTTTGCAAGATTTGCAAAAAAGATTTTTGTCTTTATCGATTCTGTTGGTTTGATTATTCTTCTTCTCCAGAAGTTGGGTTAGCCAAAGCTTCGTTATATGCTACAACAATAGCATCTTCGATAACCTTGCGCATTTCTCCATGAATTGGATGTGCGATATCTCTAAATGTTCCGTTAGGAGTCTTTTTGCTTGGCATGGCAACGAAAATGCCGTTTTCGCCTTCAATGATACGAATATCATGAACAACAAAACTCTCATCAAAAGTAATAGTTGCTACCCCTCTAAGTCTACTTTCACTACTTACAAGTTTTACTCTAACATCAGTAATTTTCATTTTGCCCTCCGAGACGTCCTTTTTATAACTAAATTATAGCATATAGAAAGTTAATTATAAAGTTTTTTTATGTTTTTGGTCTTGTTTTGAGGTAATGAATACCATATTTATTGAATTTGTTCTCCAAAACCATTTCATTTTGCTTAATTGACAAAATAAAGAAAGTAGAACCACTTCCACTCATTAATACATGAGAATCAACACTTTTTGCCTCTTTGTAAACACGTTTTAATGTTGGATAGCATTGTAACGTGGTTTGAGTCAATTTATTATATGTTTTTTTAAAGAAGATATCATACTTCTGATTCAGATAACTTCGAAAAAGTTTGTCAAATTGTTTAGATCTATACTTTATTTTATGGTGTGAAAAGACATTTGCAGTTGACACATTAACATCAGATATGATCAAATAAATCGATTCAATGGGTGGCATATCAACATATAAGAGGTTTTCACCTCTCCCATAGACAAGAGCTGGTTTATCATATAAACAAAAAAGTGTATCAGAGCCTAGTTCTAAGGCGAGTTCTTCGAGATCTTCTAATTGTAGATTTAATTTCCACAATTGGTTTAATCCTCTTAAGGTTGCTGCAATATCAGCTGATCCACCGCCTAATCCTGCACCAATTGGAATCTTCTTTTCTAACGTAATCTTAGCTCCTTGACTCACATTATAGAGTAACTTCATGCGTTGTGCAGCTTTGATAATTGAGTTGTTTTCAATCTCAACATTAGATTCTAAAATAATATCTTCATGATTTTCAAATACAAGTGAGTCATGAAGATCAATAGGAATCATAATCATTTGTAATTCATGATATCCGTCTGTTCTCTTTTTGACTACATCTAAAGCTAGATTAATTTTGGCATGAGCATTTTCTTTAATCATTGTTCCACACCTTCGCTAAACGAATGAAGTCTTCTTTAGTTAAGCTTTCTGCTCTAACATTGGATAGAAACCCGTTCTTCATTAAAAACGCTTCTAACTCTTCTTTTGGTCTATTAAATCCTTGGTACCAATTATTGACTAAAGTCTTTCTTTTTTGTCTAAATGCTTCTTTAACCAATTGAATAAAAATGCGTTCTTTATCTACTTCTATTAAAGGTATATCTCGCTTTTCAATGCGAATAACTGCGCTGTCCACATTTGGTACAGGATAAAACATATGACGTTTTACATCCATCATCTTATGAACGTTTGCATGATATTGCAAAATAATGGATAAAGCATTGTATTGCTTACTATCAGGCGTAGCCAAAAGTCTATCACAAACTTCCTTTTGTATCATTAAAGAAGCTGTTTTAATCATTGGTGTCTCTAAAATTTTAAATAAGATTGGAGTTGTGATGTAATACGGTACGTTTGCAACGATGTGGAGCTCTTCTTTATAAACTGATAAATCCGCTGTTAAAAAATCTTCATAAATGACTTTTAAGTTAGCATATTGCTGTTCAAATTTATCTAATATAGGTTTTAAGCTGGTATCAATTTCATACGCTACGACATCTTGTGCTGATAAAGCTAAAAAAGTAGTCAGTGCCCCTTGGCCTGGTCCTACTTCTATAACATGTTTATTTGTGATATTCGATTCTCTAACAATTTTCATTAAAAGATTTTTATCTCTTAAAAAATTTTGTCCAAATCTTTTTTTAGCTTGATGCTCCACTAAGTACCTCTATAATTTTATCTTTGGATATATTAAATATCTTTAATCGCTGATATAGCGTTTTCCCGTTGACGTGCCCTATTTTCAGAATACTTGATAGTTTAGCTCTCAGTTTTTTGCTATCGGGATTACCCGTAAGTTTCATTTCATGTAAGAATGCATGAGTAACATCACTTTTTGAATCGTAGACAACATTTTGCATGTCTTTAAGAGCAAGCACTATGTTTTCTGTAGACGCATGTTCAATTCCGATTTTTTTCCCATTTTTGCTATGTGCCAGTTCTTGATCTAAAAACGCATGGTAGACATTTGTTAATGATTTACCTAATAATCTTCTGATGCGCTCTCCTGCATGATCTGGATCTAGAAACAAAACGATATCATGTGTTTGGTCAAGTTCTTTTAGCACTTCAACTTTATCTGGATCAAGCGCACTACCGTTTGTCGTTATAATTTGTAAATCAGGGTAAATTTGTTTGAGTCTTGATGAATCATTTCTACCTTCTACAACAAAGATCTTAGGTCTCATGACTTTCTGTAGAAAAATTTAGGATCTTTTTTAACACCACTTTGCATTAAACTCTCAATTATCTTTGATTGTTCTTTAAGTGTTGAAATAGTTCCATTTTCTAGCAAAATAAGGATTTGATCTCCATATTTTACATCGTCATCTTTGTATGTACTATTTTCAACTGTGCGATATGTAGTATAGTATTTCAATTCTTCTGGTTTATATTGTGTCTTAATCTTTTGGATTTCTTTTTGATTTTCTTCTGTATCGTTAATATATCCCCAAATGTGTCTATTCATAAAATCTAATGCTAGATTTCTTAAAATAAAATCTGTTGATTTTGTAAAGCTTGAAATCAAACCGTTAATATAATAGTCATCAATTTCTACATAACTTTCTAGATTATTTGGATTATCAATGATATTTTTCAGTGGTTCTACGTTGCCACTGAATGAAAAATCAGCAATGAGTAGATCTTTAACTCTTTGATATATCTTTTCTAGTACGACTTCATATGCTCTTGAGACTGGATGATAATAGACTTGCCAGTACATATGATATCTACTAATTAAATAGTTTTCGATTGCGTGGATACCACTTATCTTAAAAACAACCTGTCCATTCTTAATATAGAGGACACGAATAAGTCGATCTAAATCAATATGGCCATAGGCCGCGCCAGTAAAATATGCATCTCTTTCAAGATAATCTAATCGATCTACGTCTAATTGACTTGAAATGAGCTGTTCTATGAGTGGGAATTTCTTTTCTTTTCTCAATATAGAACTCACATCTAAAGCGAACGAATCATCAATCGTATCTAATATATTTCTTAACTCTTGATTTTCAATAATGAGTTTAGCTCCAATTTCTTCATGATCAACACCGAAAATATCTTCGAATGCATGTGAATATGCACCATGACCGATATCATGTAATAAAGCTGCACTCAAAAAAACGAGTTGTTCTCGCTCTTTCAAAGCATTTTTAATATCTGGGACAGTTAGAAATCGGTTGGCAATTTCATAAACACCTAAACTATGACTAAATCTAGAATGTTCTGCACCATGAAAAACCATTTGAACGCCACTCAATTGACGAATTCTTCTAAGTCTTTGAAAAAGAAACGAATTGATTAATTGCTTGATTAATTCATAATCCACATGGATGTATCCATAAAGAGGATCTTTATATACCTGTTGCTTGATGAGCTTTTTCAATCAAGCACCTCCTTTGGTAAAAAAGTGCCAAAAGGCACTATGCGTTGATGGTATAAGATTTAACTAATTCTACTTCGTCGCCTGTGTTCAACATAAAAGCACTACCATCATCAGTATCTAAATGACAGTCTAATCTAAAATTAGCATGTACTCTACATAAAACGTTATCTAAGATTCCAGCTTTAATTCCGCCAACTCTTAAACTAACAATTTGACGATCTGCAACACCATATTCTTTAGCTTCATCCAAAGAGAAGTGAATATGACGATCTGCAATGATAACACCTTCAGAAATTTCAACTTGGCCTTTAGGTCCAATCAGAGTTGCTGGTCCGGATCCTTTGACATCACCTGATGATCTTACTGGTGCAACAAATTTAAAGCGAATTGCATCACTTTTTGATATTTCAACCTGCGAAGCTGGGCGAACAGGTCCTAAGATGCGAACGCCTGCCAAAAGTTTACCTTCTGGACTGACAACATCGACCTTTTCAACTGCTGCATATTGCCCCGGTTGGCTTAAATCTTTTAATACGTTTAACTTGTAATCTTTTCCAAAAAGTATTTCCAAATGTTCCTGAGTTACATGGAGATGACGTCCTGAAATGCCTACTGGTACTTTTTTCATTGTTATTTCCTCCTACATACGAAACGATTATATCATTTTTTATGTTTGTTTTCAATTGGTTTATGATAGAATAAAGCCAAGAAAGGGGTGATTTCATGTCATCTATATTTACGAAAATTATTGCCAAAGAAATTCCCGCTCATTTTGTCTATGAGGATGATTTGGTTGTTGCATTTCTTGATATTTCTCAAGCAACCAAAGGTCATACGTTAGTTGTTCCAAAGGCTTTTTATAAGGACATTTTTTCAGTCCCCGAAGATTTAGCAGCACATGTCATGCGTGTAGCTGTTCGAATTTCAAATGCACTTAAAGTGGCTTTTGAACCAGAAGGAATCAATATTTTAAGTAATAATGGGGAAGCATCTGGTCAATCTGTTTTCCATTTTCATCTACACTTAATTCCTCGCTATGAAAAAGATGAGGCTAAGTTTAGTTTGAAAAATAATATGAGTAACCTTTCTTTAGATGATTATAAAGAAAGAGCGCGCTTGATTAAAGCGGCTCTATAGTAAACATTACACCATCTGTTAGGTTTTCAACCTTGAGCAATAAATTAAAATGTGCACAAGTTTTTTGAACAATACTCATTCCTAACCCAAATTGTCCTTTTTGTCCTTTTTCATAAGGTCTGAAAAGTTGATCAATGAAATTTTGACTAATGGGCTCGCCATCGTTAAAGAAGGTGAGCTTTTTGTTTTTTAATTTGATAACAATTTTCGTTTGAGCATATCGTAATGCATTATCTATAATGTTATTAAATGCTGTATAGAAATTTTCTTTAACACCATAATAAACAGAATCATCAAGCTCTACTTCAAAGGTAATATTTGTTCTATATTTATGGTTGTTAACAATATTATCAATAATATCTTTAATTTTAATACTGACATATTCCTCTTGTGATTTTAAATATTCAAGCTTATTGAGCTCTAGGAGCTGTTTAACTTTCTGATTGAGAATGTCAGCTTGTTTGACAATAACATCAGCTTCTGATGCATCTGATACGCCATCACTGATAGCTTCAGCATAAGATTGAATCACTGCAATAGGCGTTTTAAAGTCATGCGATAGATTTTGTAGCATCTCTTGTTTAGACTTTTCGCTTAATTGAATTTCTCTTCGCATTTTTTCGATGGTTTGTGCTAGTTCTGTGATTTCATCGTTTCCATCGATTGCTATAGGTACGATATAATTGTTGCGCGTCATCAACTCAACCTCACCTCTGAGGCGTTTGACACGTTCGACTGTAATTCTTGACCATATTAAAATAATTAAATTTCCTAAAACTACGAGAGCAATAAAACTAACACGTACTAAGAGTCCAAATGAATTACCAACTGCATATAAGTAATCTTCAGATGTAAATACGATAATAAGTAAATTTCCAGGTCTACGATCAATACGATAATAATAAGTTTCCCCATCAAGTGTTTCTTCTTTTGTAAATCCAGGCCAAACTTCGAGTGAGTCAGCAAGTTGAGCTGCTGTGTAATTACCATCGAGCACTTCAATATTATTGCTGGATATAACAACACCATTTTGAACAATAACATAGCCATTATACTCATTGTCTTGCGGATAAGCGGGGTGTTCTTTGACTTCATCGAAATATAGTTCCAGTTGTTGAATATTTTGTTCATCTCTGAAATCATCAAAAACTCTATTTAGTGCAATAACAAAAACAAGACTCGTTAACAAAGTCACAACAGTAAAAATAAAATTGAGTTGTGTTGTTAACTTAATCTCTTTCATAGTAATCTATAACCATAACCATAAATCGTTTCAATTTTTAATTCGGGCATTTTATGTCTGAGGCGGCGAAGTAAATCATCAACTACGCGGTCGCTTCCATAATAATTTTCTCCCCATACATGCTTCAAGATATCTTCTCTTCCAAAAGCGGTATTTAGGTTTTTTAAGAAAAACAACAATAATTCAAATTCTTTATTTGTTAAGTCAATCATTTGATTCTTTGATTTGATTTCTCTTTTTGTCAAATTAATTTCATAATCTGCATAGGATACCATTTCGGAAGCTTGTCCTTGAAAGTGTCTTTTTAAAACGGCTTTAACTCTTAGGATCAGTTCTCTTGGTGAATATGGCTTTGCTAGATAATCGTCACTACCTAATTCCAGACCCATGATTTTATCTAAGTCTTGATCTCTAGCTGAAGTGAAAATAACGGCTGCTGAACTGTGACTTTCCTTGATTGCTTTAATCAAGTCATAACCGCTGACTTCACCTGTGAGCATAATATCTAATATCCATAAATCGACGGGATCTTCAATGTGCTCCATAGCCGTTTCGCCATCATAAAACACAGTCGTTTCATAACCTTCTCTAGCTAAGTATTTTCTAATTATTTCTGATAAATCTCTTTCGTCTTCAACATAATATATTTTCATTATTTTATACCACCTTTTTATAAGTAAAATAAGCATGCTAAGCATACTTATTATACCATAGGGCCTTTCTTTAGAAAGAAAATGAAGTACCTACATCATAACAAAATACTGTGTGATGTCTATGTTTTTTCAGTGTGAAATTGTGTTATTTAATGACTTCAACCTTCATGTAAGGAATTAAAACCTTTGGTACAGTGATTGTTCCATCTGCATTTTGATAGTTTTCAAGGACTGCAATCATCGTTCTACCAACAGCTAAACCAGAGCCATTTAATGTGTGAACATATTCTGTTTTACTGTCTTTAGTTCTTTTAAATCGAATATTAGCACGTCTGGCTTGAAAATCCTCTGCATTAGAAATAGATCCAATTTCGCGATACATATTTTGTCCAGGTAACCAAACTTCTATATCATATGTCTTAGCCATACCAAATCCCATATCTCCTGTTGATAGGCATACAACACGATACGGTAGACCTAATCTTTTTAAAACTTCTTCAGAATTGAGTAGCATAGATTCCAATTCTTGATATGATTCTTCCGGTTTTGTAAATTTAATCAGTTCTACTTTATTAAATTGGTGTTGACGCAAAATGCCTCTTGTATCTCTACCAGCAGAACCAGCTTCAGAACGGAAAGCAGTTGTAAATGAACAATATTTATATGGGAGTTGATCCCCATCGAGAATTTCATCTCGGTATAGATTAATTGTAGGCACTTCCGCTGTGGGATTTAGATACCAGTTGTTATCGCCAAAAGCTAACTTAAATGAATCATCTTTAAACTTAGGAAATTGACCGGTAGCAAACATACTCTTTTCATTGACAATAAAAGGAGGAATGATTTCTGTATATCCATGCTCAAGTGCGTGAAGGTCCATCATGAATTGAATCAAAGAACGTTCAAGACGAGCACCTAATCCTTTATCTACAACAAAACGAGTTCCTGTAATTTTAGCTGCACGTTCAAAATCAAGAATATTCAGCTTTTCTCCTAACTCAATATGATCTTTAATAGGAAAATCAAATACTCTTGGGGTTCCAACTTTTTTGACTTCAAGATTTGCTGAATCATCTTTTCCAATGGGTACACTACTGTCAGGAATATTTGGAGTTATCGCTAAAATATTGAAGACTTTTTCTTCAATGACTTTAAGTTCTTCATCTAAAGCCTTAATCTCATCACCTAAATGAGCAACCTCATTTAAGATATGCGATGCATCTTGTTTATTTCGTTTGAGTTCACCAATTTTTTTGGATTGTTCGTTTCTTAATGCTTTTTTTGCTTCAACATCATAAATGATTTTTTTTCTGGTTTCTTGTAAATCAACTAATTCATACAAATATGAAAAATCTCCATTGCGGTTGGATAATTGTTTTACAACCAGTTCCATATGCTCTGTTAC
Source organism: Bacillota bacterium (assembly GCA_018817915.1). GTDB lineage: Bacteria > Bacillota_I > Bacilli_A > Acholeplasmatales > Acholeplasmataceae > Peloplasma. The sequence goes on along the minus strand of JAHISX010000004.1, from coordinate 37,561 downwards.
ATACTTTAAATCTAACATTTCTTATTCCTCCTTTATAAAATAAAAGTCCCTAGATTAAAATCTAAGGACGAAATTTCGCGGTACCACCTTAGTTCTAGAGAAAATCTCTAGCACTTTAACATCTTTAACGCAGATTTACGGATGGGATTAGCATCACTCAAGAGGAGATTCATTGATTGTCTTTTTTCGCTTGCACCACCCGCGAACTCTCTAATTAAAAATCAATCAGTTACTATGCTCTTTTTCGTGTTATCTATATTATATGTTTTTTATCTTTAAATGTAAAGTAGACACATATGTCTAACGATTATTTACTTTTTTTGTTGATTAGCTTTTGTAATTCTTCTTTGATTTCTGGTTTTTGAAGCCCAAAATCTAAGATTGCTTCAATATAATCAACTTTATTTCCAACATCATAACGTTTGCCTTCAATATCATATGAATAAACTTTTTCTTCATCCATCATACGCAAGATTGCATCGGTAAGTTGAATTTCATTACCTGCACCTCTTGTTTGATTTTTTAAGTACTTAAAGATTGTTGGTGTGAGTACATATCTTCCACCAATCGCGGATCTTGATGGTGCATCCTCAACTTTTGGTTTTTCTACTACACCTTTAAGCTCGGTTAGTTTGCCTTCTTTTTTGCCTTTAGGAATACAAATACCGTATTTATAAGTATCTTTATAATCAACTTCAATAGTTCCTAAAACATTGGTGTGTACTTCATTGTATGCATCCATCATTTGTCTGATTGCTGGTTTATCTTTTCCAACATACATATCATCACCAAGAAGAATAGCAAATGGATCGTTTCCGATAAATGCTTCAGCTTGAAGAACTGCATGTCCTAATCCTAATTGTTCTCTTTGTCTAATATAGTGAATGTTAACACCTTGTGCGATATTGCGGATGATTCCATATTCTTCTAACTTGTTTTTGCTTAAAAGAATGGTTTCTAGTTCAAGATTGTAGTCAAAGTAGTCAATAATTGCATTCTTGTTGCTGCTGACAATGAGTAAAATATCCGTAATCCCACTTTCAATTGCCTCATTAACAATATATTCAATTGTTGGATGATCAATGATGGGTAACAATTCCTTAGGTAAAGCTTTGGTGATAGGTAAAAAACGCGTACCATACCCAGCAGCAGGAATAACAGCTTTTTTAATCATTTTTATTCTCCTCTACTAAATCTTTTTTAGACATAAAATAGGTTGCGGCAATACCAATAAAGAATAATACAGCTCCGATTACCCACATATACCATGGAGATTGAAAAACATTATCGGTTGTATTTGATTGAAGGGTGAACAATATATTAAATGGAGAGATTAAAACAATACCTAAAACCGCAAAATAGAAATGAGCTTTATAATGTTTTAATAGTTGATACATGACTTTCCCCATCACAAGCATACCGAAGATAATGCCAATTACGAGTAGTCCTACCATAGGTAATTGACTAGCTACAGAACTAAAATTTAAAGTTCCTAAATCTTTTAAGAAATCACTACCTATTGTAATAAGTGTTTGATAGTATCCCAAAGCCATGAGCATAGTAGCCCCACTCAAACCTGGAATGATAATTGAAATTGCTGTAATTACGCCAATAAAGAAAATAATGATGTAATATGTCCAACTATCTACAACGGCAGTTTGTTCTTGAATAAATAAGAATCCAAACATCACAAGCATTGCGATAAACATTGTGAAGAAATGATGCCAATGATATTTTTCAACTTTAATTTCTTTTTTTAATCCTGGAATAGCTCCTAAAATGAAACCAATAAATAGAAGGGTGAATGGAATTGGGGCTGCATCTAAAAATGTACTAATGAATAGGAATCCTATACCCAATCCAACAAATACTCCAACGATGTATTGCCAAACATTGATAATTGATTGGATAGGATGTTTTGTAAAATTATTCAGTGCTGTAATTAGATTTTGATATATATTTAAAATAGCAGCAATCATTGATCCGCTGACTCCAGGAAGAATGCTTCCCAGTCCTACTAAACTTCCTTTAATAATCTTTATTAAATGATTCATGAATGCTCCTTATGGATAACTTATATATATTATAACGCATTTCAGGATATTTATATCCTTGACGCATAGATTAAATTTGAAGATTGTTACTATTTTAGCATATTTCATATGGTTTATCTATGCTATAATAATGATGGTGATAACATGATAGAATTTCTAGAAATTTTAAAGTACATTATCCTTGGAATTATCCAAGGTATAACTGAAGTCTTTCCAGTTTCGAGTAGTGGACATTTGACATTGTTTGCTCATTTGTTTAATATTGACTTATCTAATTTGACTGTTTTTTTGATGATCACAAATACAGGATCCTTTTTAGCCTTACTCTATTTCTTCAGAAAAGATGTTGGTCAACTCATTAAAGGCACTTGGCATTATTTGATTCTTAGGGAAGAAACGAGCAAAGAAGATTTTCAGTATGTGGTTAAATTACTCATTGCCGTCATTCCAATCGGAATTTTTGGATTTTTCTTTAAGGATTATCTTCCCAATGACTTATTGTCTGTAGGTTTTGCACTTATTTTGACTGGTGCACTTCTCTATTTTGTCTATCGAGTTAAAGACATTCAATGGAAAAATCAGATCACTTGGAAAAACGCATTAATCATTGGAGCATTCCAAATGTTTGCTGTATTCCCTGGTATTTCACGAAGCGGTATTACAATGACTGGTGGGTTAATGCAAAAAATTGAACTCAAAAAAGTACTTAGATTTTCTTTCTTAAGTTATATCGTGGTTTCAGTTCCAGTATCACTTCTTGGTATATACGAAGCTTTTACAGTAAGTGAAAATATTAATATTATTGGATACGTTGTAGCGTTTATAATGAGTTTTGTATTCAGTTTATTAGCAGTTAAGGTACTGTACCAATATGTTAAAGTTAAGAATCTGATTTATTTTGCAGGATATTGCTTATTTGTAGGTTTTATTTCGATTCTTTTATATTTTATATAATCAATCACATTAATATATGAAAACAACAGTTTTTGTTGTTTTTTTTTACATATATGTATATATTGAATTGAATTTTGATTTTTTTAATGATTACATTCAGTTATGATATATGTAATCTATGTTTTTCCCAAAATCTAAACATCATATATGTAGAATAACCTATCAACAAAAATGCTGCATAAGGAAATCTAGAATCGCGTAAAATTTCTCTAGCTGTTCCAAATGTTCGCAAACTATACGTCGTAAAGAAGAAAATTCCTAGAGAAAAGATAACTGTAAAATCAAAAAATAAATTCAATTCTTTTCTTTTTATACCTTTTCTGAGCATTTTAACAACTGTGCTAGCAATTAAATATAATTCCGTTCCTATAGATGCAAAAAAGATAATATCAAATAAAATTAAGCTAAATGATCCATTTATTAATGAATATATTTTTTCTATTGGTAAGATGAGTATCGATGCTAAAACGACTAAATATATGTAGTTTTTACTGGATATAATAGATAAAATAATGCAGAAAATCGTATATGCAGCAACAAATATAATGCTAAATGTCCCATTCAAAATAATAGAAATGATTGTTGTTACAATCGAAAGCATAATAAAGTAACTTATTGGTTGATTAATTATGATCAATGTTTCTTTAAATACTTGGCTTCTAGTAAAGTGAAACAATATGATGGCTGATCCAATACCTATAAACCCCCACAATATATATGGTTCGGCATAATATCGAAGAAAATAGAAAAAATCACCTTCCAAAAATAATTGCGTAATTAAAAAATGGGTTAATAGTCCTAACCCAATAAGAAAAAGACCAATAATATACCATATATTATTTTTAGCTATATCCTTCATCTATTTCCCCTTTAATCAATGAATTATCTATTTGAAATCTTTTTTCTATAATTATAATCAGATAAGACAATATCTTTTAGTTCATATTTAGGAACCCATTTTAAGATACGTTGTGCTTTTTCATTGGATGCGATAAGTTCAGCTGGATCTCCATCTCTTCTTGGTCCGATAACTACTTTAAGTGGTGCGATCTCATTAACTGCTTGAGCAACTTCTAGTACTGTAAATCCTTGACTTGAACCCAAATTAATTGTTTCTGATTTTCCACCTTCAAATAAATAATGAGCTCCAAGTACATGAGCTGAAGCTAGGTCGCTGACGTGAATATAATCTCGGACGCATGTACCATCTTTTGTAGGATAGTCATTACCATAGATAGTTAAATGGTCACGAATACCGATGATTCCTTGAATAGCTAGAGGAATTAAGTGAGTTAGTTGATCTTTCATAAGACCAATTTTTAATGATTCATCTGCTCCAGCTACATTGAAATATCTGAATATGACAAATTTGAAATCATGTGCATTTGCCACCCATGAAATCATTCTTTCACAAGCTAACTTGGTTTCACCATATGGATTAATTGGCTTAGTAATCATATCTTCTTGGCAAACGCCACTAGCTTCACCATAGACTGCAGCTGTTGAAGAAAAGACAAATTTCTTAACGTTATGTTCGTTCATCACTTCTAACAAAACTCGTACACCTTCGACATTATTATAGTAATAAGCAAGAGGTTCTTTGACACTTTCGGGTACGATTAGTTTAGCCGCAAAATGCATAACAACATCTATTTTTTCTTGCTTAAAGACATTTTCAACATCTGATTTGACTTTGATATCGCCTAAATAAAATTTAGCTTTAGGATGAACCAATTCCTTGTATCCACTTGAAAGATTATCTAAAATAATAACCTCTTGGTTATCTTTAATTAATTCATAAACTGTGTGGGAACCGATATATCCTGCACCACCAACGACTAATACTTTCATTTTTTATCCTCCATAACGTTTTTGTTTTCTATATTATATATATTACTCTTTTCATTTGAAAATAAGAAATAGGTAACCCAATGTACAACAATAAAGATGCCTAAAAATCCTATGAAGAATGCTCCATATGAGATGATTACATCAATTTGTGTAATTAATCCGAAAATATTCCAAGAATTAAATCTCAAGAAACGACCAACGAATATGCCAAAACTTGAAAGTAAAAATAGGAAAGTTAATGCATAATTGTAATATTTTGTCATGTGCTTTTTAGCAAAAGGTTCGAGCTTCTTTATGGACTCAACTCCCAATTTTGCTGCATAAAGTGCACCAATAGTAATATGTGCAAACACCCACCACTCTGACAAATCGTAATTATAAATATCCATATATCTAATAAAGTAGTGACTGTCTTGGAAATGAATAAAATCAGTTAACATGTATAAACTATTAGGGAAAAACAAGACCCACAGCGCTAACAACACTAAAATCATCCATAATTTTGCTTTTTTATTGATAAGGTAAGCAAGAATTGTGCTTAACAAATAGACAAGAGTTGCTAAAAACATGTTCCATGCTAAAAAGACGATAAGCCCATCTTGTAAGTATTTCCCTAAAACAAGAGAAACTATCATGTACCCCAAGGAAGCAATATAAAATTTATGAATCTTAATATTGAATATTTTAACCATAATATCTTAAAATTGCTTCATCAATTTGTGTTTGCATGGTTGCTCTAGACACAATAAGGTCAGATAATAGCTTAAATCTAACAATATAATCATAGACATCTTCAGAAACAACAGTTGTTTCAGGGAATGTCTTTACTTTATTTCTCATTGAGAAGAAAACTTCATCAGTTACGACATCCATTAATCGGTTATCCAAAGCAAATGTAGGTTCGGTACTCATTCCATGGACACCATAATAAGCGTCACTACCTACAGGTAAATTAAACAACTCAATAATCGTTCGATAAAGATCAACTTCACTTCTAACTAAATCTTGCTCTCCGGTCAATAGTCCTTTTCGAATTTGATAGTCACCTAAATCGATATACTCTTCGCCAGGAACATAAATAAATGATACAATTTGTTGAAGAATTTTTCTTTCTTCCATAATACTTAGGTCTCTATCATAAAGTTTACTTAAATCCCCATTTTTAAGTCCTGATCCGTGATCACTGTAAAAAATGTAGACGGTATTATCTAATGTTTGATCTTCGTTATTTTCATTTAGGAAAAAACGTTTCATTGTTTCATCATAATAATCTGCATAATTGATGTATTTCATCGTCAAATTTTGAAGGTTGTTTGTATACTGAGGATACTCATCGGTTCTAACACCATTTGGGTCGTGATCAAAAGGTGTATGTGGCATCATTGTTATAGGAAACAACATAAATGATTGATTCATTGCTGAAAGAGAACTTCCAACTAAACTGACCGTATCAGCTAAAAAATAATCACTAACCCAGGGGCTGATGTGTGTTAGGTTATTCGTCGTATCATATATAAAGCCTTCCTCGACATTATAGCCATCATCAATAAAATCTTCTAGAGAATAAAAGTTATCAAACTCCATTAAATCTGGATAGACAACATCTCTATTATAGAAAGTTTCTTGGTCACCATGGATTGCTTCTGTATAATATCCTTCTGTATTAAAATACTTAGGAAGGGAATTCAAATCAAATTTAACATCATTATAATCCCAGTATAATGTGCTGTCACCTTTTGGATATAAACCGGTAAGAATCGCAAGTTCAGCATCAGAACTTACACCCATACCTACGTTATTATAGAAGTTATTAAAGACAAAACTTTGATTCAAAATCTGATTATAAAATACTAATTTTTCATTCGTATATTCGTTTTCTAAAAGGAAATGGTTCATAGATTCAATATGAACTAAAACCATATTTCTACCTTCAAGAATACCTTGAAGACTATCACCTAGAGCTATTGAATCATCAATATATAAGTCATCTACAGCTTGGTCAATCGTTAACCTGTTAGAGTAGGTATTACCATCAAAAAAATTAATGTATTCATCTTGATTCTTATTATATTCTTGAAAAGCATTAGCCAAGTCTTCGTCATCTTCTAAATCTAGTAGTGTTCTTAGATTGACATCAAAAGGTGTTCCAATAAACTCTCCTAAATAATATGGATATACACCAAGATTTTGGACTGCAAACGTACTCTCAACGGCACTGACTGGCAAGATCATTTTGTATTGTTGGAAGTATGAAAATATGGCAACAAACATAATCAAAACAGATGAGAAAAATCCAATAAAATAGTGCTTAAGTGGAACATTAAAGTAGATCATTTTCATTTCTTTCCGGTTTGTTAAGAAGTAACCAACAAGTAAAATAATAAAGGGAAAGAAGACAACAATACGCCAGTAAGTAAATAATTCTTCAAGTGCTAAAAGAATTGCTCCACCAGCAAAACCATCCGATGGATTGTTTATTAATGAGATCATCGACATTGAAAATGCGGTTCCAAAATAGAGATTAAAAACACCCATAGCGAAAATGAATGTATTCAAAATAAGCGTGATAATTAATAGAAAAATCATTCTTCCTCTTGCTTTTCGAATGAACATAAAAGCAATTAAAACAATGATTAAAAGGACTCCAAAATTACCTAAAATAGCATTAATTTCACCTTGAAAAGTATGCTCAAATGGAGCAATATATCGATTCAAGCCTTGGATTGTAAGCATATATGTATTCATTACATTCAATATAAAAAAAGCACCTACGTAGAAGAAATAAAGTTGTGACTGGTTCTTATTTTTCATTGTTGACTACCCCATATATTCATGTTCATATACCATATTATACAACAAGACTTTTTATATAGCAAAAAAACCATTCCAAATCATGGAATGGCTTTTAATTATCTTTTACTATTCATCAAATAAACTATCAGTCGTAATTGTTTCTTCATCTTCATCTTCAATTTCATCTGGTGCTAAATCAACAACACCTAAGATTTTCTTTTCTTGTTCAACAGGCAATGATTCTTGGGTGAATTGTTGTTCTTCTACAACATCTTCTTCAAGTTCTTCCTGCTTAGGAACTAAAGCGATGGTCGATACTTTATGATCTGGACGAAGTCTAATTATTCTAACACCTTGAGTCGCACGTTTTGTTTGTGAAATTTGATCCACGTGAGTTCTTATGACAACACCTTTATCAGAAACTACAATTAAATCTTGATCATCTGATACAGTTCTAAGTGTTGATAAACGTCCATTCTTTTCAGTAACATTAACGGTCTTAACACCTTTACCTCCACGAATTTGTTTACGATACTCATCAACTATAGTTCGCTTACCAAAGCCCTTTTCGGTAATAACTAGAATTTCTTCTTGATCGTTATCAACGATGGCAATACCAACAATTTCATCATCAGCACCTATACTCATTCCACGAACACCACCAGCTGTTCTACCCATAGATCTAACATCGGTTTCAGCAAATCTAATTGCTTTACCATTGGAAGCGCCAAGAATGATTTCCTTGGTTCCATCGGTGAGTCGAACTCCTAATAATTCATCGTTTTCTCTTAAGCTAATCGCGATGATCCCGTTTGTTCTAATATTTTGATAATCACTAATCGGTGTGCGTTTAACAACACCACGTTTTGTAATAAATGTTAGGAATTCATTTTCAGCTTCGAAGTTCTTTACACTTGTAAATGAAGTTAATGTTTCATCAGCATCAAAGTCTAATAAGTTAACAATTGGCAATCCTTTTGATTGTCTTGAACCTACAGGAATTTGATAGCCCTTGATTTTATAGACTCTACCTTTGTTTGTAAAGAATAAATGGTAATCATGCGTTGATGTCATGAGGATGTGTTCTACATAATCATCTTCATGAACCTTGATGCCAGACATACCAACACCACCACGATTTTGAGTCTTATAATGATCAACATTCATCCGTTTGATATATCCATTATTAGTGACTGTAATGATGACATCTTCAACTGGAATTAAATCTTCATTTTCAATTGTTAAATCTTCATGTAAATTGATTTCAGATTCGCGAGGTTGGTAGTAAGTAGTTCTAATTTGTGTAAGTTCTTCTTTGATGATTTCTATCTTACGTATATGGCTCACAATGATTTCCTTGTAATCAGTAATCTTAATTACCAAATCATTGAGCTCGGATTCGATCTTTTCAATTTCCATACCAGTCAAACGTTGCAAACGCATATCAAGAATTGCTCTTGCTTGAATTTCTGAAAATTTATACTCAGCAATTAAAGCTTCTTTAGCTTCATCACCTGTTCTATTTTGTTTGATGATTTCAATCGCACGATCAATGTCGTGAAGTGCGATGACTAAACCATCCAAAATATGTTGTCTCGCTTCTGCTTTTTCTAGGTCGTAAATGGTTCTTCTTTGGATAACTTCTATTTGGTGTTCTAAGTAATATTTAAGCATCTCTTTCAGGTTTACCATTTGAGGTTGACCTTTAACAAGAGCAATCATATTAATACCAAATGATTGTTGAAGTTGTGTGTATTTATAGAGATTATTGAGCATGACGTGAGGGTTAACATCTCTTCTTAATTCAATGACAATACGCATACCTTTACGGTTTGATTCATCTCTTAAATCGGTGATACCTTCAACAATTTTATCTTTAGCAATATCTGCGATTCTTTCAATTAATGTTGTCTTATTCACTTGGTAAGGAATTGCTGTGACAACAATACTATTTTTGTTTTTATGTGTAATGATTTCTGCAGTTGCTCTATTGGCAATAATCCCTTTACCTGTTTCATAGGCTAGGCGTAGGCCTGTTAGACCTAATACTTGTCCTCCAGTTGGAAAATCAGGACCTTTAATATATTCCATCAATTCTGCAATGGTAATTTCTTCATTATCCATATAGGCAAGTAATCCATCAATAACTTCAGCAAGATTATGTGGTGGAATATTTGTTGCCATACCAACTGCAATACCTGTTGATCCGTTGACTAGTAAATTAGGATATCTTGCAGGTAATACACTAGGCTCATGTTCAGATCCATCGTAGTTATCGACAAAATCTACAGTATTCTTTTCTAAGTCTCTAACAAGTTCCCCTGCGAGTTTAGACATTCTTGCTTCAGTATAACGCATTGCTGCTGCACCATCTCCATCGACTGAACCAAAGTTACCATGGCCGTCAATTAAAGGCATTCTATAGGAGAATGGTTGTGCCATACGTACCATAGCTTCATAAACACTTAAGTCACCGTGTGGATGATATTTACCAATAACTTCCCCAACGATTCTCGCTGATTTTTTATGTGCGGTAGATGCTGACATTCCTAAATCATTCATTGCGTATAAAATACGTCTTTGAACTGGCTTAAGGCCATCTCTAATATCTGGAAGTGCGCGTGATACAATAACACTCATCGCGTAGTTCAAGAATGAAGTTTTCATTTCTGTGGATATGTTAATTTCTTTTACATAACCTTCAGTTGTTTTTAAACTGGTTGTTTCCATCTTTATTCTCCCTTCCTACGCATCGATGTTACTGGCGTAAATCGCATTTTCTTGAATAAATGCTTTTCTTGGTTCAACTTCTTCACCCATCAACATACTAAATACTTGATCGGCATCCATAGCATCCTTGAGGGATACTTGAAGGAGTGTTCTATTTTCTGGGTCCATTGTTGTTTCCCATAATTGTTCAGGATTCATTTCACCAAGACCTTTATAACGTTGGATATTAGGACGTCCTGTCATTTCAGCTAAAGCTTTTGCAAGTTGGTCATCTGTATATACATATTCAACCTTCTTGCCTTGTTGAACTTTATATAGAGGTGGTTGAGCAATATAAACATAACCTAAATCGATTAATGGCTTCATATATCTGAAGAAGAATGTTAGAAGTAATGTTCTAATATGCGCACCATCAATATCGGCATCGGTCATAATAACAACTTTATGGTATCTTGCTTTTTCAGCATCAAATTCATCGCCAATACCGGTACCTAAAGCTTGAATTAATGATAATATTTCTTTATTATTTAAAATTTTATCTAAACGAGCTTTTTCAACATTAAGTACTTTACCACGAAGTGGTAGAATTGCTTGATATTCTGATTCTCTGCCTTGTTTAGCGGATCCGCCGGCAGAATCACCTTCGACGATATAAATTTCAGAAATCATTGGATCTTTACTTCTGCAATCTGCTAGCTTAGATGCAAATCCTAATGCATCAAGTGGGGATTTTCTTCTCGTTGCTTCTCTAGCTTTTTTCGCTGCAATTCTTGCACGAGCAGCCATTAAGCATTTTTCAACGATTGCTTTTGCATCTAGAGGATTTTCCATTAAGTATCTTTCTAATCCTTCACCAACGATTTGACTAGTGATTTGACGTACTTCTGGATTTCCTAATTTTGTTTTGGTTTGTCCTTCAAATTGAGGATTTGGATGCTTAACAGAAACAATGACTGTTAAACCTTCTCTTGTATCTTCGCCTAAGAAAGAATCATCTTTTTTGAGCATACCATTATCGTTTGCATATTTATTTAAGACACGTGTTAATGCCATCTTAAATCCATCTTCATGCATCCCACCTTCATGAGTTGGGATATTATTAGCAAACGAATAGATATTTGTTGCATAAGAATCATTATATTGTAAAGCAATTTCTAAAGTAATGCCATCAACTTCTTTTTCAGTATAGACAATGTCACGATTAACTTTGCCTTTTCCAGAATTTAAGAAACCAACATATTCAACAATACCACCTTCATAGTGATATGTATTTTCAACTGTTGTTTCTCCTCTATCATCGATAATTGTAATTTTAATACCTTTATTTAGGAAAGCTAACTGCTGAATTCTATTTCTTAATATTTCATATTCGTAAACAATTGTTTCAGTAAAGACTAAGTGGTCAGCTTTAAAAGTTACAACAGTACCCGTGTGATCACTTTCACCAATAACTGTAACATCAGTTACAGGAAAACCTCTTTCATATCGTTGTTCATAGCTTTTACTATCTCTATGAATCTCAACAATATAACTTTCAGATAAAGCATTAACAACAGAAGCACCTACACCATGTAGACCTCCTGATACTTTATATGACTTGCCGTCGAATTTACCACCTGAATGGAGCGTAGTTAAAATCGTCTCAACTGCTGGTCGATTGGTTTTAGGGTGTAAATCAACAGGAATCCCACGTCCATCATCTGTTACACGAACAATTTCTCCCTTTAATAATTCAAGTTTGATGTTTGTTGCATACCCACCTAAAGCTTCATCAATCGAGTTATCGACGATTTCCCAAACTAAATGGTGCAATCCTCTTGAGCCAGTGCTACCAATATACATACCTGGGCGCTTGCGGACAGCTTCTAGACCTTCTAATATTTGAATGTTCGATGCATCATAATTTGACATAAACTACTCCTTTTTCAAATGTATCATCTGGATGTGCTCACCATCTATAGGTTGTGCACTGTTCATTAATATTTGGTGTCCTTTAGGTAAGTGATTTAAGAAAAGCTTTTGCTTATCTAGATCAAGTTCACTTAAGACATCATCTAACAACAAGACAACTTGCTTGTTGGTTTTGTTCTCAATTAGCTTTAGAAGCGCTAATTTTAACGCTACAACGATTAATCGCTGCTCACCCTGTGATGCATAACTCTTGGCATCAAACCCGTTAAAATCGATATAGAAATCATCTCTGTGAGGTCCAGCAAGTGTGTTTTGATAGATAATATCTTGCTTTTGCTGTTTTTGTAAGTGATTTCTAAATGCTTTTTCATCAACATCAGGTTTATAAACTATTTTGACCTGGTGATTACTAAATAAAGGGTAAATTTCTAATAAATATCGGTTCATTTCATCAATAAACGCGCTACGTTGTTGAATCATCTCAATACCAGATTCAAAAAGTTGATCTCCTAATATATCCAAAAATGTAAAGTCATCATCAATACCTATTTTTTTGAGTAAACTATTGCGTTGCTTTAATACGTTTTTATAGGTATTTAATTGCTTTAAATATCCTTTACTCAGTTGCATCCATTCTAAATCAAGAAATTGTCTTCGATTTAACGGTGAGCCTTTAATTAAATCTAGATCTTCTGGAGCAAACATAACTACCCTTAAATGGCCGATAAAATCACTGATCTTTCTTTTTTCGATACCATCAACTGAAGCTCTTTTCCCATGTTTAGATAAAACTAAATCATATTTGTTTTCATCAGTAACAATTTTGACTTGAGTGAACTGTTCATTTCTTTTTATTAATTCTCTTTCTTCGTTTGTTCGGTGAGATTTAGTCGTTGCACAGAAGTAGATACTCTCTAAGATACTTGTTTTTCCTGTTCCGTTGTCACCGTGGATATAAACAAAAGGTTTTTTGAACTCTATTTCTAGAAACTCATGATTTCTAAAATTTTTAAGCGTTAGCTTTTGAATCATATATAATGAAGTATTCTTTATTTTCTACAAAAACTTTATCACCATGAAATAATTTTTTTCCACGTTCAGTCCTTTTTTCACCATTGACTAAAACCTCGTTTTCAAATAAAAAAAACTTGGCTTCTCCTCCGGAACCAATATGATCGGTTGCTTTTAAAAATTGTCCTAAAGTGATAAAATCTGTATTAATTTTGAATTTATTCATTCGCTTACCCTCTGTATCCTTTTATATTATATCATAATATAAGCAAAAAACATCCTTTTTTCGTGTTTTTTTTAAGATAAAACATCTATTGAAAGTAGGCATAAAAAAAAGCCTTAAATTAGAAATTAAGGCTGTTAGATTTAACTAGTCAATACGAACCGGTAAAATAAGATGTAGTAGATCTTGATCCAAATTTCCTTTAATTACAAATGGTTTTACTTCGCCAGCAAATTGAATTAGAACTTCACTTGAACTAAATGATTTTAGAGATTCTACTAAATATCTTGAACTAAATGCAATCTTAATTGGAGGCCCAACAACATCAGATGAGGGGATAATTTCTTCTAATGCATCCCCAACTTCATTATTTGTTGAACTCATTTCAACAACAAAATCAGGACGTAAATTTAATTTAATGATATTATAATTTGTTTCGCGATCTCTTGGAGATAGCAACGAAACACGTTCAACAGCTGCTAATAATTCCTCTTTGTTAAATGGAATAACAACTGGAAATTCTGTTGGAATAATACGCATTGTATCTGGATAAGTACCTTCTAAAAGTCTTGTTTGAAATAAGATTTTATTCATCTTAAATAAAACTTTATTTGGATTGATATATAATTCAACATCATCACTAATGTTGTCTAAAATTTTATTTAATTCATCAAGGCTCTTGCTTGGAATGACAATATCAAACATCTTGCTATGAGTTCTTAATTTAACATTTTTTTGACTTAAACGATAACTATCTGTTGCAACACAGTATAAATGATTGTCGTGATATTTAAAATTAACACCTGTTAAAATAGGTCTTTTTTCACTAGTTGCAGTAGCAAAATTAGTTTCTTTAATGATGGTTTTGATCAATTGACTATCTAAAACGATTGGATCATCTAAATCTAAAAAATCTATTTCTGGATAATCTTCTACATCCATTAAACGAAGTTTAAATTCTGAACGATCTGCTTTAATCACAATAAGTTTATCTTCAATTAGCGCAAACTCAGCACGTTGAGAAGTAATTTTTCTCATAATCTCAATTAAATAACGACCAGGGATAGCAACTTTACCAGGTTCTTTAATGCTTAATGAATGGTCATCAATCAGAACTTGGATTGCAACATCTGTATTACTTGAAGTTAATAACATGTGATCTTCATGGACTTCAAATTTAATTGCATATAGAATTGGTAGTGGTGTTTTATTTGGTAATCCTTTTTGAATGATAAGTAATTGGTTAAGTAAGATGTCTCGATCGATACTGAAAATCATAGCGGTAGCTCCTTTTATTTATTTAGTTTAAATCTTTATTTATTGTTGTTACAATTGTGGGTTTGTGGATAAAACTCAGAAAGGCTTTGTACTGCTATTATTATATCATGTTTCCAACATTTTATAAACACTTAATTTTTATTAAAACTGTCTATTTTTTTGATAATTGTTTCGACGGCAAGTTTCATTGTAGGATCTTGTTTAACATCGTTATCGATTTTTTCACAAGCAGCTAAAACAGTAGAATGATCACGATCTCCAAATAGTGTACCTATTGTTTTATAAGGTATATTATATCTTGATTTTATTAAATACATTGCAATATGTCGAGGTAATATATATTTTGAATGTCTCTTTTTACCAATTAAATCTTCTAATGAAATACCATAAAAATCACTGACGATGCTTTGTATCTTATCATAATTATTCTCATTGAGAGAATCACTCTTACGTTTCGTCTTTAATAAAGGTTCTAGAGCCTCATTAACGGATTCAACTGTCAAATCAAGGTTGTTTGTCAAACAATAGAATAGAACACGTTTAAGGGCACCTTCAAGCTCTCTGATGTTGGTTACAAAAGATGAAGCAATAAATTCTAACACATCATTTGGTATATCATGGATATCAGAGGACTCTGTAGCGAGCTTTCTTTTAAGAATTTCAATTCTATGCTCTAAATCAGGCACTTGAATATCTACAGTTAAACCAACTTCAAATCTAGATGTTAAGCGTGTCATGATATTTTTTAATTCAGATGCTGGTTTATCACTAGTAATAATAATTTGTTTATTTTGTTGATATAAATAATCGAATAATTTAAAGAATTCCATCTGTGTTTTAGTAGCACCACCCATAATTTGGATATCATCTACCAATAATATATCTATCTCACGATACTTAGCGTTAAAATCTTCCATACGTTCTCTCTTTAAGAGGTTAGCGAAATCTTCAATAAATCCATCAGCTTTAACATATAGAACCTTTTGATTGATATCTTCATCGAGAATATAGTTACCAATTGCTTGCATTAAGTGGGTTTTACCCAATCCGACATCACCAAAGATGTATAATGGATTTGCTACAGCACCTGGTTGATCAGCAACCTTCATTGCCATTCTAAAAGCAAACATGTTACTTTTACCAACAACAAAGTTATCAAAAGTATATGTTGCATTCAAATTACCAGGACGATACTTCAAACCTAAGTTTCTTTCAGGGCTTATTAATGTTTCTTCAGGTACAAGCTCAGATTCAACAACAAATTTAAATCGAATAGGTTCATGATGGTATTTTAGAGCAAGTTCATTTATTTTAGATAAATAGAGTCGATTGATACGATTTTTAATAAATTCACTTGGAACAAGTACATAAATATGGCCATTTGAATACTTGTGCGTCGATTTTAAAGGCTCAAAAACATCAGCAAAGGTTTCTTCACTGAATGTTAGTTCTAAATCGTTTAGTATTTTTTGCCACAATTGATCATAGATGTTCATTTAAATTTCCCCTTAATTCTTGTGTGAATAGGATAACACAGATGCCATTATATATAATAAAAACTTATCAACATTATTTGTGGATAACTTTAAACCCACTTTTGTAAAATGTGGAAAGAATGTGTATAAAATAACTATATAATTTGCGTAACAAAGAGATTTATCTACTTTCTCCCTTTTTCCACAAACACAAAAAAATGTGTATAAGTTTCCCACAAAAGGTATAGATTATTGAGAATGAAAATGAAATGAAAATTAATGACATTTAAAGAATAATTGCAAAAGAAAAAAAAATAAGAGAAAAAGAATGATTAAGGTTGACAAAAATAGGGTCTTTTTATATAATGATTAAGCATGGTTTCGCAAGAAAGGTGGTTTTATTTGTGAAAAGAACATATCAACCAAGTAAGCTCAAACGTCAAAAGACACATGGATTCAGAGCTAGAATGGCAACTGCTGGTGGTAGACGCGTACTTGCTCGTCGCAGATTGAAAGGCCGCGCAGAGTTAACTGTATAATTTAAATTATTTTAAAACACTAGGACTACTCGTTAAAATAATAACTTCACGTTATTTTTGAGTAGTCCTTTTTTTAAAACTATGAACAAGAGATATCGCATAAAGAAAAGTAGCGAAATCGATGCGATTTTTAAAGTGAAAAGAGTTAAAAGTGACAGTTATTTTGCAATCTATCAATCAGAAGATTCAAGTGGAGATCATTTTCGTTTTGCGCTTTCTATAGGGAAGAAATATGGAAATGCAGTAGCAAGAAATTTAGCAAAGAGAAGAATTAGAATGATTGTGAGTGAAATGAGCACTCAATTTATAAAAAATAAATTGTTTGTGGTTGTTGTTAAACCACTTGTTCATGACTTGTCATATCAAGAGATGATGGATAAGCTGATTATCCTATTTAAAAAATCAAAATTAATGGAGAGTGCAAATGAATAAGAGATTATTTTTTATTGGTTTAATCATAATGCTTGTCTTCAGTTTGTCTGCATGTGGATCCAAAGAAGACCCTGTTGCAGTTATTTCTGTCAACAATCCTATTGGTGACTCAGTCGTTTTTGACAAATTAGTTTTCTCTTCTGATGAAGGAGACAGCATCCTATTCAAAGGTGATGCAGGTTTATCATATTGGACTTTAACAGAAGCTGGTGTTGGAACTTTAGTTGATTATGAAGGTTCTTTACCAACTCAAATGGTTGAAGTTGATGGCGTGCGCACTTATACATTTGATGTTGGTGGTATTGAAGCAAGTTTTCAAATCTATGTTAAACCAGATGTATTAGTAGGCGATGCAAATGATGTTGTCATGATTGCTTTTCGCTATGAGAAAGATAATGTGTTAAATCAAAAAGGTGGAACATTTGATCCAACGGGTCTAATGGTATATGAAGTTCAACGTGATGGTGATGTCACAACCTACCTTGGTCAAGATGTTGCTGATCAATTTAATGATTATAATTATGATCCAGTTGATGCAAATGGTTTTAAAGAAAACGTTAGTTATCCAGTTATATATACTTCAACTGATGGACTTACTAAAGAATTTACTGTCTATGTTGCTGGAGGAGAAAATCCTATTTCATCAGCAGATGCAAGTTTCTTTGATAAGATTTTAATTATTCCAGTTGCATTTGTTATGAATTTCTTTGGGACATTCTTTGGTGGGTCATTCGCATTAGCAATTTTATTTACAACCATTGTTGTACGTTCAATTGCTTGGCCAATTTACGCTAAGAGTAATGACTTATCGATTAAGATGAGTGTTGCTCAACCTGATATGCAACGTGTCCAAGCTAAATATGCTACAAGAAAAGACCCACAATCACAGCAAATGATGCAAATGGAAATGATGCAGATTTATAAAAAACATGGTATTAATGTTTTCGGTTGTTTACTCCCATTCCTGCAAATGCCAATCTTTATTGCGATGTATAACGTTGTTAGACGTATTACAGTCGAAGGTGGTATGTATACCGATAGTGTTATTAATACAAATTTCATGGGTATTAATCTAGCAAATAGACAAGATGGTCTCATTGGGATGGTTTTAGCTGGTTTAGTTGGTGCAACGATGTTCCTTCTTCAAAAGATTTCAATGAAGAAACCTAGTTACGCTAAGAAGACAGTTTCTCATAATCCAAATGCTACTGCTGCACAAACAGAAAAAACAATGAAATTTGTCAGTTACTTCATGGTTATTATGATGGCATTTGCATCATATCAAAGTAACGCCTTAGCATTGTATTGGATATTTGGTAATATTTATTCTTTAGGACAAACACTAATCAATAGAAGACTAAATGAGAAAAAACACGAACAATTGCAACAAAAACAATTAATGGGGTGATTGAATATGTTAAAAAGAGTAGAATTTGAAGCAAAATCTCAGCAAGATGCTGAAAAGCAAGCTGTTGAATTATTAAGAATACAAAAAGAAAAGATTAAATTAACGGTACTTAAAGAAAAGAAAAGCTTTTTAGGTATTGGAACTGCTGCAGTTTATGAGGCTACACCAAATATTAATTTAGCTGTTGAAGGCAAAGTCTATTTGGAAAATATTCTTAAGACTATGGAAGTTAAAACAAGAATGGAAGTTAGAACACTTTCTGAAGCTGAAGAAATTCATTTTCATGTAGAAAGCGATGAGAATGCATTATTGATTGGCCGTGAAGGGAGAACACTTCTAAGCCTACAATTCATGCTTCGCAATTATCTAAATACATTCGTTGATGGACATTTGATCGTTTCACTTGATATTGGAAACTATCATGAAAATCGCAGAAAGCAACTTGAAATATTAGCTACTAAAACTGCTAAAGAAGTTGCTCAAACTAGAATCGCTGTTAAATTAGACCCAATGAACGCGTATGATCGTCGCATCGTTCATACAAAATTAAGTGAGTGGAGAGATGTTGTTACCGAATCAGAAGGTGAAGGCGAACATAGAGCTTTAGTTATTAAACCTAAGAAGTAGTCAACCGACTACTTTTTTTTTAAAAAGGGACAGATATAAACATATTTTCTATTAAGTGAAATAAAACACATTTGGTATGATTGTCATTTATCATTAAATACATGTTAAAGTAAACACGGACATACAAAAGACACTATTTTCATAATTGTTCACAAAGGAGAAATATTATATGAATACTTTTAGAAGATTTAAAATATCGAAAATTCTAACACTCATACTATCCATTGGATTGCTTTTTGCAATCATGGGATGTACTGAAGACGCAGATAATTCTATTCCCGTCACAGGGATTACAATTCAAAGTGCTGGTGATGCAACAACAATTACCACACACGGGGGCACGCTTCAATTAACAACAACCCTCACACCTACTGATGCAACAAATAAACTTGTCACATGGTCAGTGACCGATGGTACTGGTTCTGCAATTATTAGTCAAGACGGCGTTTTATCAGCTGTTGCTAACGGAACGGTTACTGTTAAAGTCGTTTCACAAAGTACTTCAACATTAAATGCTGAAAAAGTCATTACAATCAGTAACCAAGTTACAGATAATAGTGCACCATTAGCAGAAGCTATATCAGCAGCAAATGTTAATTTGAATGAAACTATGACTGGAACACTTGCCAATCAATTTGTTCCATCAGTTCAATGGGTCATGGTAGCAGATCAAACAACATACACAACTGCAATTGCAGCTGCACAACTCACGTTGTCTGAAGCACCACTTACAGATACTGAAGTTACAGATGCAGTTGACACACTCGCTATAGCAACACAAGCATTTAACGATAGTAAGCTTAATGGAACGAAAGTTGTTGAAGCAATTGATTTAGGAGTTGCAGATGATTTTGTTATTCTATCTAAGACTGGTGTAGCAACAACAGGAACTACTTCAGTTACAGGTAATATCGGAGTCAGCCCAGTTTCAGCAACCTATATTACAGGATTCGGATTAATCATGGATAGCGGAAATGAATTTTCAACTTCATCACTCGTTACAGGACAAATCTTTGCTTCTGATTATGCAGTTGATACACCAACATATTTAACAACAGCAATAGCTGATGTTATGATCGCATACAATGATGGAGCTAGTAGAACAGCTGATTACACTCAACTTTATACAGGTGATTTAAGTGGTAAAACACTCACAAGTGCAGTTTATATGTGGAGTAATGATGTTTTAATCAGCACAGATTTAACATTAGATGGTAGTTCAACTGACGTATTTATCTTTCAAATTGCTGGCACATTAAACATGGCAGCTAACGTCAAAGTAACCTTAACTGGAGGTATATTACCTGAAAATATTTTCTGGGTAGTTGCTGGTACAGTTGCAATAGAAGCTGGCGCAGAATTCCAAGGTGTCATCATATCAATGACAAATGTTAGTATGAATACAGGATCATCGATTACAGGTATGATTTATGCTCAAACAAGCATATCACTTGATGCAACAACAGTAGTAAAACCATAAACAATAAGGTTTAATTTATATAAAAAAGACTGATTCCAAAATAAAATGGAGTCAGTTTTTCTTATATCATTTTAGCAGTAAAAAAAACGCCCCATCGCATGGGGCGCTTAACATTTATTCAACCTTTAGATTGGTTCCAGTTTCTAAAAACAATTCAAGATCTGACTGTTTGATGCGCCAGTATTTTCCAATCTTAATCGCTTTAAGAGAACCGCTTTTTATGTAGTTATAAATCGTTCTTTGTGTAACCTTTAAAATCTCTGCAATTTCATCAATTGTGTATAATTTATAATCTGGCATATCTGCCACCTCTATCTTTATATTGTATGTACAAACATCGCTCTATAGATCTATTATAGTACATTATGTTCATAAATACAATACAAATTACGTTTAAATATCACTAATTTCATATAAAGGTATCTATTTAACATAAAATGTGGTATATTATAAGTGTAGATACTAAGTGAATATTGTCTAGGTATTATCTATAATACTCATAAAAGGAAGATCATAAAGAAGTTGAAGCTTCCATTAGAAGGAATAGATTACCGGAGGTATAAAAAAATGTATATATTATTATGGTTATTATTTGGAGCAGTTATTGGATGGCTAGCTAGCATATTCATGAATACAAATCGAAGCATGGGACTCATAGCAAACATCATCATTGGTTTAATTGGATCAGCACTTGGCATGTGGTTAATGGATATTTTTGGATTTGGAAGAGTTGACACCTTTTCAATAGCAGGCGTTTTAGTCTCTGTTGGTGGTGCAGCATTACTTATTGGTGTTTTAACAGCATTTCATAGAAGATGATATGATGAGAAAAATACACGATAGAGATATTAGTCTTATCAGTATTGTTGTTGGATTTTTAGCAGCAATAATGATTTTATTCCCAGTATTGATATTAAAGGATTCTGAAACATCATTTACTGGATTAGAGGTTGCATTTGGTCATGAATTTGCAAGTTTGGGATCATGGGCAAGTGGACAGATTGAGTTTAATCCAACTGTTTTACTGGCATTTATTCTACCTTTAGTAGGATCAATAATCTTGATGTTCTCAAATAAAGCACATTTTATAGCAACAATATTATTTATAGTAGCAGCAGTTTTGATCTTCATGATTCCACAATTTACAGCTGTTTCAGTAACAATTCTAGGCAATGTCAATTCGATTGATGTTGAATGGACATATGGTATAGGTCTTATATTTGCAGCATCATTATCTATATTAGGTGGTTTATTGGGATTGTTTAGATTATATAATAGTAAATAAATAAACTTAAAAGTCAAAAATTTATTTTGGCTTTTTCTTTTTTGACTTCTCGACTATATGTTTATTCAATGGTATAATGGTTTAAAGAAAAAATAACAGGTGGAAACATGATTAGCTTCCTTAAAGTACGCATTAAATCAAAGAGAAAGAAAAGAATTACAGTCCTTAGAGTTGTTATTTTTTTACTTTTAATTATTCCCGGATTATTTGTTTATGGATTTGGAGTTGCAGTCGTTGAAAATACAAAAGTAGATCGTTTGATTGAAGAATTTAAACAAAGAGCTGGCGATGAATATATAGAAGAAACACTTGATTTTTCTGGCACAACACAAGTTAGAAGATATTATGAGGTTTCACGTGAAACATCGTATGAATTAAATGATACACGCAGTGTATTTTATGACTCAAGTAAACTGTATTTAGGACAAAAAGGCGATATTTTTGTAGCACAAGACTCTCCTTTTCCCAATGTACCTGTTATTCACCAGTTCATCTCATATTATTTTGGTGGTCACGCAGCTATTAATAACGGAAACAATCGATTTGTTGAAGCTACTGGATTTCCCGATGATGATGAGACACTCTTGGGAATTATATTGCAACCAGGTAATGAACCAAATGATTACAGTACGACCGTTAATTTAAGTAGTACAAATTATTGGTTGAATCCTAAATATAGAACTCCAGAAGATGAGGCATATCCATATTTTGGACCGAACTATCGCAAGGATTTTGTAGGATTAAGAGTTAAAGATATAACAAGTGATCAAATTGATAGTGCTGTCGACTTTGCAACATCAAAGGTTGATTTATCACTTTATAACTTCACTTTTTTCCTTGATTTAAAGTATAAGTATTATTGTACCGATTTAGTCAGTAGAGCCTACCAAGATGTAATGGTGGATCCTGAAGACCAAAGAGATTACTCTAGAGCACTCAATGATGATCGTTTTATTACATCGGTTAACGATATGATTCTTTCTAGAGAAACATATATGATATTTTATGTCGAGGTTGTTGATGGTATTATGAACATCTACCATCTCGAAGACATTTAAGGAGGACAATATGACAGAATATATTATTATTGGCTTATTAGTTATTTTAATAGCAACAGGCTTATACACTATTTTTATATTTTATAAATATAAGAATAATCAACCTGTGGATTTAAATCAACAGAAAGATGCTCAAAACGAATTAAAATTGTATTTTCAAAAAGAATATGGTGACTTAAAGTTTGAGATGGGAAAACTTTTTAGTGAGTCTAACAAAACCAATCAATTTGATCTAAACTCGTTTAAAGAAAATATGATGTTACATATCGATACACAAATGAAACAGATCAATGAAAAAGTGGAATTCAGATTAGGTGAAGGATTTGACAAAACAAACAAAACATTCGTGAATGTCATTGAAAGATTAAGCAAAATCGATGAAGCACAAAAAAAGATTGAAAATCTTTCGTCAGAAGTTGTTTCACTTAATGAACTACTTACAGACAAAAAAACAAGAGGTATATTTGGCGAAGTACAACTTTATCAACTCTTATCAGCTGTTCTAGGCGATAACAAAAGCCTATATGAGCAACAAAAAACCCTTTCTAACGGGTTTATAGCTGATGCAGTCATTCATGCCCCAGAACCACTTGGAACTGTTGCTATAGACTCAAAATTCCCCTTAGATAACTATAAGCGTATGGTTGATAGAGCTTTAGGTGATGCTGATCGAAAAGCAGCAACAAAAGAATTTAAAAGTGATGTAAAAAAACACATCAATGCAATTAAAGATAAATACATTATTGCTCATGAAACAGGGGATCAAGCATTTATGTTTATTCCTGCTGAAGCTATATTTGCAGAAATTACTGCATATCATGAAGATTTAATTGAATATGCCACTAAAAACAAGGTTTGGATGGTTTCACCAACAACACTCATTTCCACACTATCAATGATTCAAATGGTTGTTAAGAATATTCAAAGAGATGAACAAGCTAAAGTTATCATTCAAGAACTTATCAAATTAGGGGATGAATTTAAACGATACAGCGATCGATGGGATAAACTTAAAAAATCCATTGATAACGTATCTAAAAATGCAGAACAAGTGGGTATTACAAGTAGTAAAATCAGTTCTAAATTTAAACATATTTCAGAAGCTAAATTTGATGAGATTGATGAAGAAGATGAACCTGAAATTGAAGAACCTGTAGAAGAAGATATAGATTGACAAAACTTAGATAAAAAGATATAATAAATGAGAAATCGATGATGAGAGAGTAATTATCTTATGATTTGAAAGCGAGCTGGAGATGGTGTGAGTCCAGTCAAACAATGATAATGAAGAACACTCTGAGAGATAGAAGAAATCTAACAAGAAAGTAGACCTATCCGTATACCTGCGTTAAGGGATTCAAGGGCTAGAAATTTATTTCTAGAACTAAGGTGGTACCGCGTATTTTTACGTCCTTAGGTTTTTCTAAGGACGTTTTATTTTTATATAGGTTTGAGAGCCTTACAAAAGGATTTATAATAAGGAGTTTATCATGGAAACAACAGTAAAAAGTATTTACACTACAACTGAATCACACCTCGAAAAAGAGTTAATTCTTTACGGCTGGGTACGCAATAATCGAGCACAAAAAGAGTTTGGTTTTATTAGCTTTCATGATGGCACATTTTTTGAAACCATTCAAGTTGTTTATGAGGAATCAAAAGCAGATAATTTCAAGGATATTCAAAAAATTAGAGTCGGAAGTTCTATTCTTGTCAAAGGACAACTTAAACTTACACCTGATGCCAAACAACCATTTGAAATTAAAGCAACTCATATTGAGCTTTTAGGAGATTCATCTGAAGACTATCCAATACAACCAAAAAGACATTCAAGAGAGTTTTTAAGAGAGGTTGCACATTTGCGTGCCAGAACCAACCTTTTTCAAGCTGTTTTTAGATTGAGAAGCATTGCTGCATTTGCTGTTCATGAGTTTTTTCAAAGTCAAGGTTTTGTTTATACCCACACACCTTTAATTACAGGTAATGATGGCGAAGGTGCTGGACAAATGTTTAGCGTCACAACGCTCCCCTTAGATAACCTACCAATGACCGAAGATCATAAAATAGACTTTAAAAAGGATTTCTTTGGTAAAAGAACAAATTTAACAGTTACTGGGCAACTCGAAGCTGAAGCTTTTGCTATGGCATTCAAAAATGTTTACACATTTGGACCAACCTTTAGAGCTGAAAACTCTAATACTCAACGACATGCATCTGAATTTTGGATGATTGAACCTGAAATGGCATTTGCAGATCTTAGCAAAGATATGGCGGTGGCTGAAGATATGGTCAAATATATCATAAAATATGTTTTTGAGAAGGCACCTGAAGAAATGGTTTTCTTTGATAAATTTGTTGAACCGGGATTAACAGATCGATTACTTAGTGTCTTAACACAACCTTTTGCTAACGTAACTCACAAAGAAGCTATCGATATTTTACTCAACAGCAAAGAGAAATTTGAGAATAAACCTCAACAAGGTCAAGATATCAATACAGAACACGAAAAGTACTTAACAGAAAAACATTTCAAACGTCCTGTATTTGTCATTGATTGGCCTAAAGATATTAAAGCCTTCTATATGAGAATGAATGATGATCATGAAACCGTAGCAGCAATGGATTTACTTGTTCCTGGATCTGGAGAACTTATTGGAGGGTCACAAAGAGAAGAAAGATTAGATTATCTTCTCAAGCGTATGGAAGAAATGAATGTTCCAAAGGAAGACATGGAATGGTACATTGATCTAAGAAGATATGGTGGATGCGTTCATGCTGGGTTTGGATTGGGATTTGAAAGACTTGTTATGTATCTAACAGGTGTGGAAAACATTAGAGATGTCATCCCTTTTCCAAGAACTCCAAAGAACTGTGAGTTTTAAAAAAGGTGTAGAAGAATAAAGTATTTACCTAACTATGTTAGAGTATCAACCTATTTTATAAAAAATTTGACTAAAACACCTTTTAAGGTGTTTTTTTATAGATAAGAGCATTTTCATATTTCTTTCATTGACAAAGCATTTCTAACATACTATAATTTAATTACCCCTAAAAGCGCTTTCACGCTATTTGTTTGAAAAAAATATGTAAAAATTTGCCCTTAACACATGACTCTCAATTGTATTTTATAGTTTATTATTATATAATACTGGTGTTGAGGTGAATTGAGTATGTTAACATTACAAATTACCATTCGAACAAATACATGTGAAACGAGAACCACCGTTTTTTTCATATTCGAACATTAGAGTGCTTTTGGGATATCCACTAGTACTTTTATTTTTATAAAAAGTAAAATAAATTACATAAGGAGTATTAAACTACATGGAGATTAGACTAGAACAATTAACAAAAGTCTTTACGGATAAAACCGGGAAAGAAACTAGAGCAGTTGATGACTTAACCATTACCATTCCATCGGGAAAACTAGTTGGACTTCTTGGCCCATCAGGGTGCGGGAAATCAACAACTCTTTTTATGATTGCAGGATTACACAAACCCTCCGGAGGAAAGATTTTTTTTGGAGATGATGATGTAACTAAATTAGCACCTGAAAAAAGAGGTATAGGACTTGTTTTTCAGAATTACGCACTTTATCCACACATGACCGTGCGACAAAACATCATGTTTCCACTTGAAAATTTAAACATCGGTCGTGATGAAGCTACAAAACTTGTTGTAGAAATGGCAAAACTTGTAGGTATTGAAGATCAACTAGATAAGAAACCAGCGCAACTATCAGGTGGCCAACAACAACGTGTTGCTATTGCTAGAGCACTCGTTAAAAAGCCACGCGTTTTACTATTAGATGAACCACTATCAAATTTGGATGCTAGACTTCGCTTGCAAACAAGAGAAGAAATTAAACGTATTCAAAGAGAAACAGGCATTACTACAATATTTGTAACACATGACCAAGAAGAAGCAATGAGCATTAGTGACCAAATGGTCATTTTAGATTATGGCGTACAACAGCAAATGGATAAACCACAAAGTATGTACAATAAACCAATTAATTTATTTGTTGCTAAATTTTTAGGAAATCCACCTATTAATATTGTTGAAGGCAAAATTGTTGATGGTAAAGTCATGATCGGTGACAATATCCAAGTTTCAACCAGAAAAAATGCTAAAGATGGTGTTTATGATTTAGGTATTAGACCTGAAGATTTTAGATTTGATCCCAATGGATTTGATGTTGATACTAAAGATATGGACCATATTGGTCGCGATACGATGATTCGTTTTGCGGTTGGTGATATCGTGTTAAGAGCTCTTGTGGATTCAGACTCTGTACAAGGTCAAAAAACGATCAAGCTTAGTGTTAAAGAAGGAAAGACTCATGTATTTGAAAAAGAAACGGGACATGTGGTGCTATGAACGACTTTAAACATAAACTGAAAAATTTCTTATGGAACGTGCGAAATACCATCCATGTATCTTCTGTTAGAACCAGTGAGTTTTTTCAGAAGCATCATCTAGGGTTTATCACACGTTGGCCAGGATGGCTCAAAGCCATATTTTATCTATTGCCTGCACTAACTCTACTAGCAATCTTTACATTTTACCCAATTTTTAATTCATTTCTAATCTCATTTTATACTGGATACAATATTCAAACCGGAGAATTTGATGGATACACATTTTTAGGAAACTATGCAGTTGTCTTGCAACATGCTAATTTCAAACAAGCAGTACTCAATACTGCCATCATCGTATTCGTATCTGTTCCAATTACCATTATTGTTGGGTTATTAATTGCTGTTGCACTCAATGCAATTAAACCTTTAAAGAGTTTTTATCAAACAATATTCTTTCTACCTTATGTAACCAATACAATCGCCATTGGGTTAGTTTTTGCTTTCATATTTAGCGGAAACCAAAACACAATTATTAATCCAGTCGGATTAGGGCTAGCTAATCAGGTTATTTCTTGGTTTGGTGGTGAACCCATTGCTTGGGTAGCAGCAGGAGCAACCTATTGGTCTGCGATGTCTGTCATCTTAGTCTATTCCGTATGGAATGGTCTTGCATTTAAGATTATCGTTTTCTTAGCTGGTATTCAAGGTATTGATAAACAATATTATCAATCCGCACAAATTGATGGAGCGAGCCGTGCTAAATCATTCACCCGTATTACCGTACCATTAATTTCACCAATGATTTTCTATATATTAATCACATCAGTTATTGGATCATTTAAAACATATTCCTCTGTTGTTGCTATCATCAATAAAGAAGGTTTGATTACGACCGGTGCTGAAGGCTCAATCAATTTAAAAACAATTGTTTTCTATATTTATGATTACATCGGAGGCGCCTCACTTAACGGTGTGATGTCTTATGCATCTGCTGCTGCGATTATTCTCTTCGCAATTATATTGGTCTTTACAGTGATCCAACTACAAGTTGGTAAACGTAGAGTTCATTACTAGGAGGGGAAAACAACATGAAAAGAATAACTCAAAATATTAAAAAACTTGATTTAATTGCTACACTGATTGATCTCGTTTATGTGATCGCCGCACTTGCCCTACTCTCGTATTTCTTTATTATTCTAGCAGAACCGGAATTTATTACTGAAGTGATTGATACAACCTATAATGTTTTAGGTATTACAATCACATCGGCGCAATTAAATGCAGGTATTAGTTTATTGATTGGATACTTAATCGTCTTTATCCCTTTACTTTTCTCACACGTTAAACGTTTAAGAAGTAAAGATATTATTGAAATGGATCAATGGACTTACCGCACGCAATTCTTATATTCCTTTATGAGTTTATTCACACTCAACCCATTTAGTGCAGTTGTTCGCTTTATTATGGCATCTGAAATATTGACTGTCGTTCAAGATTATGGCGTAAAACAAGCTTTCTTGAATGTTATGCATGATCTTAAAGAATTAGTCACTGGAGAAACATTTAAACGTGCTAAAGCTAGAAGAGAATTAAAAAAGCAAGAAACTGAAAGTCAAGCTGATTTAGAACGCGTAAGTAGACACGACCTATTTGTCAAAGTGTTGGTCATGGTTGCTACCTATACATTCCTTACCATGATTGCACTATTCATCTTCATCCCATTCTATTGGATGATGATAACAGCATTAAAAACACATTATGAGCTATCCTATGCTGTAACACCTAGAATGTTTATTGGTATATCTGAGATGCAATGGGTAAATTTCAAAGTAGCACTTACACAGTTTAACTTTGCTAAATACATTGGAAACACGATCATCGTAGGTCTCTTATCAATGGTTGGTACAGTAACAACAACAATCTTAGCGTCATTTGCGTTTTCAAGATTAGATTTTAAAGGCCGTGAATTTATTTTCTCAATCCTATTGATGACAATGATGATCCCTGGTGAACTTTATACAATCACCAATTATATTACAGTAAGAAACCTTGGTTGGTATGATAGTTTCTACGCTTTGATCTTTCCATTTATGACAAGCGTATTTTACATATTCTTCTTAAGACAGTCCTTCAAACAAATTCCTGATACACTTTATCGTGCAGCACAGGTTGATGGATGTAGCGATTTCAAATATTTAAGAAGAGTTATGATTCCGATTGCTAAACCAACAATCATTACGATTACCATCCTAAGTGCTATTGGTGCATGGGATGCATACATCTGGCCACAACTAGTAGCTCCATCAGAAGAAAACTGGTTGATATCAGTCGCATTAAGAAGTACAAGTTTCGTAACTGGTGAAGGTTCGGATGCAAGACCAGTATACAACTTACAACTTGCAGCAACCGCTCTTGTCACCGTACCATTATTAATTATTTTCTTCTCAATGAAAAAATATATTATCTCTGGTGTTGGTAGAAGTGGAACAAAAGGTTAATTTCTAAGTTTTAGTTTTAAAAAATATAGATAAATAAATATATAGGAGGAAGAAATGAAAAAAGTCTTATTTACAGTACTCGTACTTTTGGGAGTCTTAACACTTTCAGCATGTGCGACAAAAAGAAATCAAGCACCCGTAATTACAGGTGCAGATTTGAATCCAGTCATTCAACAAGGTGACGCATACAACCCACTGACTGGTGTAACAGCTAGTGACGAAGAAGACGGTGATTTAACTGCGGATATCGTTGTTAGTGGTTTCGTAGCAGATGATGTTAATTTTGCTGGTACTTATACCATCACTTTAACAGTAACAGACAGTGGTGATTTGACTGCAACCGCAACTATCAATTTGACTGTTGAAGGTGTAACTAATGTAGAACCACCAGTATTAAGTGGTGTAGAACCTACACAAACTTATTACATTGGATCTGGAGACTACGATCCTAAAGCAGGTGTAACAGCAATTGACCCAGTTGATGGCAATATTACAGGAGACATCGAAGTTATAGGTACTTATTTCCTTGATACTCCAGGTACATACAATCTAACGATTCGTGTTACCAATAGTGGTGGTATTAGAGCGAGCGCATCTGTTGTATTAACAGTTGCAGTCAGTGCAATTCCATTAACATTAGGAACTGATCCAATTGAAATTACTTTATGGCATGCAATGGGAGCTGCTAACCAAGCACTTCTACAAAAATATGCTGATAATTTCCAATTATTATATCCAAATGTAACAGTCATTATTCCTGCTGGCGTTGGTAACTATGATACATTGAAGACAAATATGATCAATGCGATTACAGCACAAGATATGCCAAACTTAGTTCAAGCATATCCTGACCATGTTGCAGAATATTTAAATGGTAAAGCAGTTCTCAATTTAAATCCTTATATCAATAGTGAATTATGGGGTTTAAATGGTGATGATTCAATTGATGATATCATTACTTCTTATTTAGAAGAAAACAGTCAATATGATTCAGTTGGTACATATTATTCACTACCATTCAACAAATCAACTGAAGTCATGATTTATAACAAGACAGTATTTGATGAACTAGAAATAGCAGAACCACAAACATGGCAAGATATTATTGCAGCAGCACCAGCCCTAAAG
Source organism: Bacillota bacterium (assembly GCA_018817915.1). Classification (GTDB taxonomy): domain Bacteria; phylum Bacillota_I; class Bacilli_A; order Acholeplasmatales; family Acholeplasmataceae; genus Peloplasma. The sequence goes on along the minus strand of JAHISX010000004.1, from coordinate 6,465 downwards.
GCTTATGGTGATGACCTAGCTGAAGCTCAAGTTAGAGCAGCTAATCCTTTGATGAATGATGTTGATTTAGCTCCACTCATTGCAGCAGCACAATTATTAATCGTTCCAGCAGCTTATGATTCTACAGGTAATGCGTTCATTACATTTACTAGACAATTTGGTGGTGCTTATACAGGTATTGATTACACCAATTTCAGTGGTCAATATTTATGGAATGACAATGTACAAACAACAGCAGCTATGCAATTCCTTAAGGATAATAGCGACGTAATCACATTACCAGAATATTGGAATCAACAATATGCATCTACACCTTTCATTAACCAACAAACATTTGTAACGATTGGTTCTTCAGCAGGTGTTAGATATAATGTTCCAGCAACTGATCCAACTACAGAACAACCAATATTCCAAATTGGCGTTGGTCCAGTTCCTTACAACTCAGCACGTCCTGATGATAAAGCAGCTATTCAACAAGGTACTAATATTTCCTTGATGAAGACGGGAACTCCACAAGAACAACTTGCATCATGGTTATTCTTGAAATACTTAATTAACACAGAAAACACTACTGACTGGGCAATGAACACAGGTTACTTACCAGTTAGAACAAGTGCTTATCAAAGTACAATTTATCAAACCTTCTTAAACTCTCCAACTGCAAATCAACTTCCTGTTTCAATGGCTTCAAATGCAGCATATACACAATCAGGCTATATGTTCTATGATCCTGCGTTCATTGGCTCATCAAGAGCACGTGTTCAAGTAGGTCTAGCGTTAGAACGTATCATGTTAGGTGATGGAGATATTGCAGCAGCACTTCTTGAAGCTTATACTGAAGCAAACTTAGGTGGTTCGTGAGAAAATTTTTCTTAACATTATTGGTTGTATCAATCGGATTCTTGGTGGCTTCATGCCAAGAACCCGAAGTTACACCTATTGATGAAAAATACACACTTCTTGATTTAACAGGAAAAACAGAAGCAGAGATTACACAGTTATTCGAAGGTATAGATTTAACAATTATTTTTAGATACATTGAAACAAATGATGTATTAGATGGATATTTTATTCAATATGTCGGTTTAAATGTTGGCGATCAAGTAGATTTTGGTAGTAGCATTCGTATTGAAATTGCTACACCTGCTCCATCTGCGCCAACGATTCAAGGTGTTGAAGATGTCATCTTGTATGTTTCAGTACAAGGTAATCCACCAGAATTTGATTTATTGGAAGGTATCATAGCAACTGATTTCTTAGGTAATGATATTCCATTTGGTAATTTCTTCTACTATACAGTTCAAGATAGTACTGAAAAATTCTTATCGGATGTTGATTACTATAAAATAGGTGACTATACAGTGACCTATTATGCACAAAACTCAGGATTTACTACATCTGTTGTTCGTAACGTGAGCATTGTTATTCCACCATTTGACACCAACCATACAGATGAATTGCGTCTTACTGCATCTTATACTGGATTATCATTCATTGATGATGGTATTGGTGAAGTTGAAGTAACAACATTTACAGATGGTGATACAACGAACTTTATTGATCTTGTGTCAGGAGACAGGTTTACTGTACGTTATCTAGGTATTGATGCTCCTGAAGCAACAAGTACTTATGAACCTTGGGGTATTGAAGCTGCAGCATTTGCTCGTGAAAAACTAAGTGGTGCTGAAAAGATTATTTTACAAGCTGAAGGCGATCGAACAGATGGTAATAGTAGATATCTAGCTTGGGTTTGGTATGTTAAAGACGGTGTTACTCGATTGCTTAATCTTGAATTGGTAGAACAGGCATACGCGTGGACATCTGGAGCAGTAGGCACACAATATGAAGATGAATTTACAATTGCGGGTGCTGAAACACAACTTACCCAAAGACGTATTTATGGTGAAATTGACCCTAATTATGATTACAGTACTTCAGGCACACCGATTGAAATTGGAGCATTGATTGACAATTTCGATACTTATGTTGGAAGTAAAGTAACAATTACTGGCGTTATCACATCAAAAGTAGGAAATAGCATATTCATTGAACAAGATGGTAGAGGCATTTATATTTATGGAGGCTATGAGCCACACAATGAATTAGTTGTGGGCTATGAAGTTACGATTCAAGGGCTTGTTCCATCGGTATATTTCAATAGCATGCAATTATCCAATTATAAATATGAAAATATGAAATTGGAATCGATTGACAATATAGTCATCATAACAACCATTTTGGGTAACCAAATCGGATCATACGTAGGTAGAGTTGTCAATTTCGAGAATTTAACGATTCAAAGTATTAGTGAATCACCAAGCGATGCTGCATATACAATTTATGCAACAGACGATCAAGACAACACGATCAGTTTGCGTGTTGATAACTACACGGCTTCATTCTTGCCAAGTTACAATTTTGTACCTGGCAAACACATTTCGGTTTTTGGACCTGTGACTCAATACTATGAAGGATTTCAAATGATGGTTCCAGGTGTAGGAAATATAGTATTCAAGGATTAAAAAATAGAAAACGGAGGAAAGTCAAATGATTAAAAGATTTACGTTTATGAAAAGCATACTCATGTTTGCTGTTATTTTCTTAACTGCTTTCACACTGGTTGCATGTGGTGATGATAACCAAGCACTAGTTGATGAAGCGTTAGATGCAGTAAGCTTAGTATACGCATCAGGCGATAGTGCGACTTCAGTCACACAAAACTTGACCTTACCAACTACTGTTGGCGATGTTCAAATTGCTTGGGCATCTGATCAACCAACTGTTATCACTACTGCTGGTGTTGTTACACGTCAAACAGCAGATACAAATGTTGTTTTAACAGCAACTCTAACACTTGGTGATGCAACTGCTGAAAAAGATTTCACAGTTAAGGTTCTTGCAGCTGTCGTCGTGGTCGTTATTGATCCAGTCGAAGCATTAGATGCAATTGCACTTACAGGCGATCTTGTAGGCTATGATGCAATAACAGGTCGTTATAACACAAAGAGTGACATTTTATTACCAACAGTTTCTATGACATTAACAGTTTCTTGGGAATCAAGCAATGCTGCTTTGATTACTACAGCAGGTGTTGTCACTAGACCAGCTTATGGACAAGTTGATTCATTAGTCATTCTTACTGCTACAATAGGTACTGAAACTAAAGAATTCTATGTTACTGTTTATGCAATTACAGAAAAGCCAGCTGAATTAATTCTTTCAGAAGCTAGCGATGCTTTACTGTTACCTGGCGTAAGTGATGGCGTTTCAGCTAATCTTACATTACCTACAACAGTCGGTACTGAAGGTGTTACAGTTACTTGGACATCAAGCAATACTGATTTAGTTACTGATGCAGGTGTTGTCACGAGACCTTTAGATGGTAATGCAAACGTTACTTTAACAGCAACCCTACATTTGGGCGACCAAACTGTAACTAAAGATTTTGCAGTTGTTGTCTTAACATTTGAACCATTTACAGCAGTTGCTGACATTGCTGCAGCATTAGCATTAACAGACGGAAGTTATGTTGAAATTCCTGACTTAACGGTCGTAGGAACATTTAGCACAGGCTTCATGGTCTATGATGGAACTACTATCCTTCAGGTATACAAAGCTCCAACAGAAGATGTCGTTGATGGTGCAGTCTTTACAATTAGAGGTATCATTACAAATTACTTTGGTTCTATGGAACTTACAGGTAGTGCGAATATGCCAATCGTATTGATTGATTCAGTTGCTACAGCAGAAGTATTATCTCCTACTGTACTTACAGGTTCAGTCTCTGATTATATTGCTACATTACCTGCTTATCCTCTAGTAGGCGCACTTGCATATCAATATGTTCAAATTACTGCACAAGTACAAGTTGATGATCCACTTGCAAATTATGAAACTTTCTTAGTTAACACTGATTTCGCAGGAACTAATATTGATTCATCTGGTGCAGGTTCATTTATTACAAATGCATTGATGGTTTACTATCCATCAAATATCAATGCAGTTAGATCATACGCAGGTATGGATGTTATTCTAAATGTATTCTTATTTGCACAACGTTCAAATAATAAGATTTATACAGTTATTTTCACAGGAACTGAAGATGATATTTCTCTTGTTCCACTCACTGATACAGAATTAGTAAATCTTGCTAAAACATCTGTACAATCTACTTTCAAGAGTGAATATGTTCTTCCTCAAACAATTACATTACCTACAGAATTTGCAGGTGTAGCTGTTACTTGGGCTTCAGACAATGTCTTATTTGATGCAACTACAGGCGTATTAACTATGCCATTGACTGGTCAAGAAGATGTCGTTGTTACAGCAACATTATCAAAAGGTGATGTTACTGGAGAACAAGTGGTTTCATTCAAAGCTGGTGAAAAACCAGTTCAAACTGTTGCTGAAGCTCTTCTAGTTGAAGCTGGAGAATTAGTTCATGTCGTTGGTGTTGTTACAGCAAGCCAATACTATAGAACATTCTTCGTACAAGACGCTACAGGCGGTATTGCAATTTACACATCAAATGCAGATTTCATTGCATTCTTAACTGCAAATTACGGTAAAGAAGTAGATCTAGTTGGTACTAGAGCTGCTTACAACGGATTAAATCAGATTTCAAATGTTGTTATCAACACTTTAGTTGGTGATGCTACAATGCCTACAGCAGTCAATGTTGATGCAGCTGGCTTAGATAGCATTACGATAGCACCATACCAAGGTCAACTTGTTGAATTAACTGGTCTTGCTGTTACAGCAGTTAATACTGATTCATATGGTAATGTTACAATTAAGTTATATGATGCAAATTCAGATAACGAAGTAACTATGAAGTGGGATTCAAGAGTTACATTATCAACAGAAGCAGCAGCTTTATTAGCTACAATCGCTGTTAATGATGTTATTGATGTTGTTAATCCACTTGCTTGGAATAACGGACCATACTTATATTTCACAGATTCAACAGTTATTACTCAAGTTGTCTTAACAGATGCTGAAAGAGTAGCTCTTGCTAAAGCTGTAGTTATGGCATTCTTTGCAGATGAATATAATGAAGAAACTACATTAAGTTTACCTACATCATTATTCGGTGTAACAATTGCTTATGATACAGCTAGCACATATTTCAACGTAACTACAGGTGCTGTGACTCTTCCTACTATAGGACGTGAAACAGTTACTGTTAATGCGACACTTACTTTAGGAACTGAAACAGATTCAGCTGTATTGGAATTTATCGTTGGAGTACAATTAATCTCAGTACTTTATACTACAGCCGATGCTACAATCGTTACTGTACAAGGTGTTGTTGTTGCTGGTGAATATTATAATACATTCTTTATCCAAGATTCTTCAGGTGCTGTTGCTATTTATACAAGTGATGCAACATTCTCTGCTGCTCTTATTGTTGGTAACTTAGTTGAAGTTACTGGCGAACTTGATTTCTACAGCGCATTGGTTGAAGTTAAACCTTCAGCAGTGACAGTTCTTGCAACTGCTCAAACACTACCAGCTGTATTAGATATCGAATCTTACAATTTAGTAGGACTCATTAATATGCAAAGCCAAAATGTTTCATTGATGGAATTAGTTGTTACTAAAGTTGATGTTGATAGTTATGGTAATATTACGTTAACATTACTTGATGTATCATCTGATGTATCTGTACAAATGAAGTGGGATTCAAGACAAGTACTATCAACAGAAGCACAAGCACAAATCGATGCTATAGCTCTTGGTGATGTCATTGATCTAACGACTACACTTGGTTGGAAGAATGCACCATACTTATTCTATACTGACACATCAATTATTACTGTCGTTGCTTCTCCAAGCGCAGCAGCTCTATTAGCTGTTGATCAAGCGTTTGCTGATACAGATGCAGATGCTCTTAGTGTTGTTGCTACTGCTTTAGAAGCAACTACACTTACTCTTCCTGTTGCTGGAACTAACGGAACAACGATTGCTTGGACTTCAAGCGATGATGCAATTATTAATCCAACTACTGGCGCAGTTGTACTTCCAGTAAGCGGACAAGTAGTTGTTACTTTAACAGCTACAGTTACACTTAATGCAGCTGAAACAGTTGTTACATTTGATGTAGCAGTTGGTGTTGCAGAAGTCATTCCATTTGTTGTTAGAGACCTATTCATTTCTGAATATATTGAAGGTTCTAGCAGTAACAAAGCAATTGAAATTTATAATCCAACTGATGGTACAGTTGACCTAACTCTTTACACATTAGAATTATATTCTAACGGTTCAGCTACAGCAACTTCAACATACGACCTTACTGGCACATTAGCTTCAGGCGCTGTATTTATTCTAGCTAACAGTTCAGCAAATCAAACAATTTTGGATCTTGCTGATGATGCATTAGCTTATCCAAGCGTTCCAAACTGGAATGGTGACGATGCTGTAACATTATCTAAAGATGGTGTAGTTATTGATATGTTTGGTGTT
>JAHISX010000024.1 GCA_018817915.1 Bacillota bacterium | reverse complement strand
TTAAAAAGTATTTGTATATCTCCTTATACTTTGCTGGTACCACTTTCAAAATATCTTGATAGTAGCCATAAGATTTAATCTGGGTATTAAAGTAAAAAAGATGAATCTCCGCAATTGCACCTGCCACTTGAGATGTCACTTTATCCATGTGAAATCCACGAATATCTTGATCTCCTGAATGGCTTAACAACAGCCATACATCGTTGTCCATCACTCGATAATTGATTAAATAAGGAATTCTGAAATTCACATCCTTACTAAATTTTTGATAAACATTCAACTCATCATAATCCGAGTTTTTTTTCATAATATATCTACATTTTTCAGTTTGAATATCGAACACATTGTAAACTTTATTAAGTTTGGTATCTTTTACTTGCGATACACTTAATATCTTATCAGTTGGTAAAAGAAAATGTAAAACCTCGTTTATATTTATTAAATCCATAAGATACCCCATATGTCACTTTAATTTATTTTAACATTTTTATGATTATTTTAATACCTATTTTTAGATTATAAAGCTATATGTAAATCATTAATTTGCAGTTCGGAACCACATCACCCCTAAAAAACTGATGAAAATTAGTTCAAGCCCCACCCCACTCCAAAGAAAAAAGACCAATTTTTCTTCAGAAAACTGGTCTTATATCTCTTATTTTTTGTACTGATAACCATTCGTGAACGCCCGCGGCAACATACCTTTTAGAGGACAACAGAGGAAACTGTAGCCCATTAGCAATCAAACACAAAGTTGTGTTGCATGACCTATTTTAATACAATTACGCACCCTCAGCAGAATTTACGCACCCCTATTGATTTTTACGCACCCCTGTTAAAAGTTGCGCACCCCTGTTAAAAGTTGCGCACCCCTATCATAAAATCCTTTTATAAAGCCGTTTATAATCCAAACTATATTTTATAGTGTTTTTATCAGATGTTTGTTCACTTAAATAGCTATGAATAAAATATTCTAGACGTTCAGCACTTTCTCTCTAATCTTATAAAATTCAGACAATAGTTTCTTGCTCTCTGCAATGATTTCGTTCTTATATTTTAAAATGGTCTAAATGTTCACAAATTTCATAATAACTGTAACAATAAATCAATCTTTATATTGTCTGCACTACTATGATTTTTTCATTAGATGCAACATCTGAAAAAAAATATGTAATAACATCTTTTGTTAGATCATTGGGGTCTCCATCTTGACTAATGAACAAGGCTGGTTTTCCATCAACAATTGGCCATTCTGGATTTTGCAGCCATCTTGGAGGTCTTTTCTCATACTTGAAGATTGATAGTAACATATCCCTTATTTCTTTTCGCTTATTTGTTTGACTTTGATTTTCTTCAATTGAATTTATAACATTATGAATAATATCACAGTCATCAAAATCAAGCCATGCAGGAAGGTACTTGGAGAGCTCTCTATACGTTTTAATATCTTTGTTATCTAAAGAGTAATTGATTTTTCTCGTATCAAGATAATGCATTATTGTAGTTGCAAAACCACTTCTAACTTTCAATCTGCTTAAATCCATCTTATCAAGGTCTTCAATTTTATAATACCAAGAGTTATTTTTAAGTGCTTCTTTTTGTATATAAAATATAATCTTTTCATTGTTTTTATATTCAATAAAAAAATCTTCGAAAGATATTTTCCCTTCAATAAAATCAATCATTATTCGTTCTACATCAACTCGCTTTTTATTGATAAATAGCATAATAACATCTTCCTCCTAAAAAATACAAAATATTTTTCTCAAAATTTCTCCATTCTCTATACTGATAAAATCCACATTGTCCACTACCGTATCCTAATTCACAGTATATAGGAATGAAGGGAAAGAAATGTAAGACTTATATATCCATCGTCTAAAGTGAAATTGTTATAATTTGCTAAATTCTAATCATTTTTAGTATGAATTCAATTATTTAATTTCTAAAATCGTTAGGAGATTACTAAGGTTTCTCGAATAATTTTTATCCTTTTTTATGGAGAGAGGTCTTTCTCTCATTTTTCTTCTCTGTGCTACACAAACTTCAAATGGATATTTTTTGCTATTATGTTCTATGAAGTAGGTGTAAATAAATACATTATCAAGTATTTCATCATCAAATATAGGTAACCTGTCTAAATACAAGCCATTTGAATCAACCCAAGATCTCGAAAGTTGAGTTGAATTAAAGTGCTTTATTAATTCTCCATAGGTCATTTTATCAATTTTCAAGGACTTTTCATAACTTGTTTGAGTACTGCACTCTAAACTTTTCCCACACATAGGACAATAAAACTTTTTCCATTCAACTTTAAAATCCCCAAAACCATCAAAATTATAGCATTTCGCATCTTCTGAATCTTTCTCCACTATCCTGTTGTAACTTTTAAGTTGAAGTTTGTTGCCACATGCAATACAAGAGTGCTTACCTAAAATAGCTTTTATTGGAGTACCTATACATAATCTATTAATCACTTTCGTTCACCTCACCAAAGTATTATTCTTAAATATAGATTCCCTTTGATTAAATCCTGAAAAGTTAAAAAGATAGATTCAGAGAATACTAGCAAATCTAGTGTTCTGAATTTCTTCATTTTATACTAAGCGGGCATTAATTTCGTCAACAATCTTTTGTGTCTTGATTAATTGCTTTTTTTGATTATTAAACATGAAATAGCCAGAAACTCTATATACTGCTTTTGTTGTCTCAATATATATGGAATTATCTAATATGTCATCTTGTACTTTTATGGATATTATATCAGAATATGAAAAATATCTTTTGCTTATGAGTTTAGAAATCAAATGATCCTCTTTGAGAATTAATTTATGAGAAAAAGAAATATAGGTACCAAGTGTGCAAAATATTAAAACTATACCCATAAAAATTGATGCGATAATATTGGGTTCATCTAATTTAAAAAAGATTAAATATGCAAGAGCAATTAAACCAATATTAGTTATGAGTATAACTACTCTGACTACGATACTTGTCATGAAAATTGTTTTCATCAAGTCCTCCGATCATTTTGTGATTCTGGCTTGTAATACAAAGTGTTATAAATCTTTCTCATTCTCGATTAAATTGTAAATATTCTTATAAAAATCTCTCTCAACCTTAGAATAGGCATTACTTTTAGCTAGTTCAAGTTTTTCTTTTGCTGAAGTATAATCTTTTTCTCTATATTCAAAAACACCAGTTAATTGTGAGTAGAGTTGATCAAACGAATACTCTTTTATAGTATACAGTG
>JAHISX010000023.1 GCA_018817915.1 Bacillota bacterium | reverse complement strand
TCAGCGCAATTCAATCTGAAGGCTACAAAACATTAGCAGAAGGCGACCAAGTAGAATTTGAAGTTAAAAACGGCGACCGCGGACAACAAGCGGCTAACGTAACTAAAATCTAAATTTTCAAAAGGTATGGGGACTCGAAAGGGTCCCCCTTCTATTTTAATTGGAAAAAATTGTTGACATCTGAAAATATTATGTTACAATTAGTTTTGTACAATTTAAGAGCATAGAGGTAGCGATGCAAATGAGTACATATCTGAGTCGGCAGACGTTGAAGGTATGGAAAGGTAATCATCGCCGAGTGTGAGCTTAGGCATAAGCGAAACATGGGGTTATAGGAAACACTTATAACACTCCTACGAAAGTAGAGGCGCTAGCATGAATATAAAATAATTTATTTGTGAAGTGTCCTCTCGGATGCTTTTTTTGTTAAAAAACAAAGAAAAGAGGAAGAGAGAATGAAAAGAGTATTAGGTTTATTTATTGTTTTAGCACTAGTCATGGGACTTAGTGCATGTGGAAATGAGGGTCAATTTGATCTTGACCAAGAAACAGAAATTGTCGTTGGCTTGGAAGCAGCTTATGCACCATTTAATTGGTCAACACCTACAGAAAATAGTTTTACAGTACCACTCGATGGTCAACCAGGGTTTTATGTTGATGGCTTTGATGTCGTCATGGCTCAAGCGATTGCTGATGAACTAGGTTTAACACTAGTTGTGCGTGCAATTGATTGGAATGGCTTAATTCTAGCACTTACATCAGGTGAAATTGACTTGATTATCGCTGGTATGAGTCCAACTGCTGAGCGTGCACAAACTGTCGCATTTAGCAATGAGTATTTTAGATCAGAACAAGTGATGGTTGTAAGAACTGATGGTATTTATGCATCAGCAACTTCATTAGCAGATTTTTCTGGAGCTAAAATCGTTGCTCAAGAAGGTACACTTCAAGATGATCTAATTGATCAAATTGCTGGTGTTCTTCATCAAACAACTTTAAACAATTATAGTGCACTATCAGTTGCATTATCTTCTGGTTCAGTTGATGGATTTGTTGCTGAGCTTCCTGTTGCTCAAGGTTTAGTTGCTTCAAACAGCAATTATACAATTATTCAATTTGGAGCTGGTTTAGGCTTTACTGTTTCTGATGACGATGTTATCGTCTCTGTTGCACTCAGACAAGAAGATGTGAGTTTACTTGCAGCAGTTAATGCAGCATTAGCAACCATTTCAACAGAACAAAGAAATACATTTATGCAAGAAGCATTACTAAGACAACCTCAAGAATAAGTCATGATATATGCTATATTGCCACCAAAAGATCAGTTTTTTCAAACAATTATATATTTAATTGAAACATATTCTAGTTTCTTTTTATGGGGCATACTGATTACATTATTTTTATCGATTGTAGGTACAGTAGGGGGATTTATACTATCCCTCTTACTGACTGTACTGCGTACACAAGTTGTTGATCATCGTAGAGACAACCATTTCAGTATCTTTTTAAAGAAATTAGGAAAAGGTTTCGCAAACATTTATATCACTGTATTTCGAGGGACCCCCATGATTGTTCAAGCAATGATTTTTTATTATGGCATTGCCCCACTTGGTATCTCATGGTGGAAACCACTGATTGCTGGACTATTTGTTGTTACCTTAAACACAACTGCATATATTGCTGAAGTTATCCGAAGTGGCATCAACGGTGTTGATCAAGGACAAATGGAAGCAGCAAGGAGCCTTGGATTCTCTAGAAGACAATCGATGTTTCAAATTGTTTTACCACAAGCAATTAAAAACTCACTGCCTGCAATTGGTAATGAATTTATTGTCAATTTAAAAGATACTGCAGTCTTAAGTGTTATAGGCGTTGTGGATATCTTTAAGGCAACTCAATCAGCGACTTCATCAAATTACCGAATCGTTGAAGGGTTCTTTATTGCTGCAATAATCTATTTAATTTTGACCTTTGTTACAGGTAAAGTGTTTGCTCGTCTAGAACGTGGTAAAACTGAAGTAAAGAAGGTGAGTGCTAGTGTCTAAACATATCTTAGAAATCAAAAATATTCATAAGCACTTTGATGATCAATTGGTCCTTAATGGTATCAATTTAGATGTCCAAGAAAAGGAAGTTGTTACGATTATTGGTTCATCAGGTTCTGGTAAAACGACACTACTAAGATGTTTAAATCTCTTAACTGAACCTGACGACGGACACATCTATTATTTAGGCTCTGATTTAATGGATCCTAAAACAAATCTTGAACAATTACGGATGCATATTGGTATGGTTTTTCAGTCGTTTAATTTGTTTAACAATAAAAATGTTTTACAAAATTGCTCATTAGGTCCTATTAAACTTTTAGGTAAATCTAAAGAAGAAGCTGAAGAAATCGCACGAGTTTATCTAACGAAAGTAGGTATGCAAGATTTTATCAACTCAAAAGTGACCTTACTTTCAGGTGGACAAAAACAAAGAGTAGCCATTGCACGTGCACTGTGCATGAATCCAAATATCATGCTATTTGATGAGCCAACATCAGCCCTAGACCCAGAAATGGTTGGTGAAGTTTTAGCTGTCATCAAGCAACTTGCAAAAGAAGGAATGACCATGGTGATTGTGACACATGAAATGGCATTTGCTAAGGATGTCTCTGATCGTGTTGTCTTCATGGATCAAGGCGTAATTGCTGAAATTGGGACACCTGATCAGCTCTTTAATCACCCAAAAGAAGAGCGAACAAAAGCTTTCTTAAAAAGATATATTGAAGACTAACACATAATCCGCGTGTTTTTATCTAACCCCTTGTCTATGATAACGTTTTTATGATATAATAAATCAAAAGATGGGAGCGATGTAAAATGGAGAAAGATCTTTTAGAGGTAGAGCGTCAGCATCTAAGTAACGTAGTTAAAGAATGCGAACAGCAGCAAATTGAAGATGCTGAAAAGAAGTTTGCGTTAATCTACACTTACGATGCTGTGGGTATGGAAGGACAAAATAGAATTCCTTATGAAGACGTTAAACGTCTCAGCCATGCCAAAGCTTTATTAGAGTACAGTGAAAGAGAACAAAAAGAAATTCTTAATCATTTAAAGGCTTTTGAGTTTGTAAAAAAAGAAGCAAAAGAAAACAAGCCATTTAACGAAGAAAAATTAAAAGATATTCATGAGATTTTAGTTGAAGGTATTTTCCAAGGTGGTGTTTACAGAAATGTTAATATCAGCATTTTTGGAGCATCACATCAACCACCAGATCATGTCAAAGTATATGATCGCATGAGTAAATTCTTTATCAATATAGACAATTTTGAAGGTACAGTTTTAGAAAAAGCAACTTATGCACATGCAAGTATTGCCAAGATTCATCCGTTTGTTGATGCGAATGGACGCTTAGCAAAATTAGCTTTAAACTATTTCTTGATACAAGGCGATTATTTACCAATTTCAATCCCATTAGAAATGCGTGAAATCTACATCGAACGCCTTGAATCATTCAAATCAGATAAAGATTTAGCACCATTAACTGAGTTTTTTAAATCGCTGCTAATTAAACAATATGAAGAATTATTAAAGGAATTAGACATCTGAGTGCCTAGGCACTCTTTTTTTTGCAAGTCCTATCTTAATACCCTTTTTTATGATAAAATGATACTAGGTGATAATATGTCTTTAAAGGTTGGAGAAATCAACAATTTAGTTGTAAATAGAAAAACAGATATAGGTTATATGCTTGACTCAGATGAGGGTGAAGTTTTTTTACATAACAATGAAAGCTTATTCAAGGAATTGAAGTCTGGAGATGTTGTTGCTGCTTTCCTTTATTTTGATCAAAAAGGAAGATTGGCTGCAACATTAAAAGATCCAATCATCACAGTTGGGCGACCGGGATTCTTAAACGTATCAGCAGTTCATGAATCTTTAGGAGTCTTTTTAGATATGGGTATTGCTAAAGAGTTATTGCTTTCAGCAGATGACCTACCTTATGATCAAGCGGAATGGCCACAAAAAGACGATCAGCTTTATGTAGGCGTGAAAGTGAAAGGTAAATTGGTTGCAAAACTGATATCGAAAGAAGAGTCAAAACTTGAACCTTCAGAACCACTTGAATTGAAACAAACAATTAAAGCTAGAGTTCAAAAAATCGGTCGTGAAGGTGTTAATTTACTTACAGCAAATGGTCATTGGGTTTTTGTACATCACACGATGCATAAAGAACCTTTAAGATATGGTCAAGAAGTTGAAGTCAAAGTGGTTTACCACTCTGAAAAAGGATATACAGGTTCATTAGCTCCACAGAAAGAAATTGCTATCTTTGACGATGCCAACATCATATTATCTTATATGATTCGTAAGGGTGACATGCAACTTACAGCAGATAGTACACCCGAGGAAATCTTCGAAGAATTTGAGATGAGCAAAAAAGCATTCAAACGTGCTTTAGGACATCTTTATAAGGAGCGTAAAATTGATTTTGTCGATGGTAAAACAATATTAATTAAAAATAAATGAAAAATAAGCCAAATGAAGAAAAGAATATGTTTCAAAAGTATGATGATCTATTTGATGAACAAGACCAGAAATACGATAAAAATAATGGGAACCGTTACGCAAAAAAAACGAATGTAAAAAGTGATGATGTAGAATATCAAAGATATGAGCAAAGACAAGATGCTCCAGTAGAAGATCAAGATTTCTTTGATAAAAGACAAGTCGCACAAAATAAAAATAACAAAAAGAATGTTTTGTCATTTTTAAGTATTTTTATTTCCTTTGGGATAATGTATGCAATATATAGAAGTTTCGGATCAACAACATCCATTCCATGGGTTTTCCTCATTATTATGTTTTTTAGTATCATATCAGTATTTGCTAGAATAAAGAAAAATTAAACAAGGATGATTATAAAATGAGTAACAATAAAAAAATGGTTGATGCAATTACAGCAAGAGATGCTGATTTTGCACAGTGGTATACAGATTTATGTTTAAAAGCTGAATTGATGGACTATAGTGATGTCAAAGGATTTATCATCTATCGTCCTTATGGTTATGCAATATGGGAAGGTATTCAACAAGATTTAGATCGAAGACTAAAAGAAACTGGACATCAAAATGTCTATATGCCTTTAGTCATCCCTGAATCTTTGTTTCAAAAAGAAAAAGATCATGTTGAAGGATTTGCTCCTGAAACAGCAATCATAACAACTACAGGTGTAGAAGAATTGGCCGAAAGACTGATTGTTAGACCAACTTCTGAAACACTTTTTTGTACACATTATCAAAAGATTGTAAATTCTTATAGAGATTTACCAAAACTCTATAACCAATGGTGCAGTGTTGTACGTTGGGAAAAGACAACACGTCCTTTCTTAAGGGGTAAAGAATTTTTATGGCAAGAAGGTCATACAGTTCATTCTACTGAAGATGAAGCAAGAAAAGAAACACTTGATATTTTAGAAATATATAAGAAACTTGGTAAAGAACTTTTAGCGATTCCTTTTGTTACTGGTAAGAAAACTGAAAAAGAAAAATTTGCTGGAGCTGTAGATACTTATAGTATTGAAGCTTTGATGCATGATGGACAAGCGCTGCAGTCAGGAACGACGCACTATTTTGGACAAGAATTTGCTAAAGCATTTGAAATTAAATTCACCGATGCTGATAATCAACAACAATATGCATATCAAACGTCTTGGGGTGTCTCCACAAGATTGATTGGTGCAGTCATTATGGTTCATGGTGATGATGAAGGCTTAGTTCTTCCTCCTTATGTTGCTCCAATTCAAGTAGTTATCATTCCAATTCAGTCACAAAAAGAAGTTGTCCAACAAGCAACTCAAAACTTATTTGATTCACTTAAAAAAGCGGGTTATCGTGTTTCAGTTGATGATTCAAATAAATCAGCAGGTTGGAAATTCTCTGAATATGAAATGAAGGGTGTTCCAGTTCGTATTGAAATTGGACCTAGAGACTTAGAAAATAATGAAGTTACGCTTGTAACAAGACACAATAGAACAAAACATGTCATGAAAATTGATCAAGTTTTGACATCCTTACCTAACATTCTAAAAGACATGCATGATGCGATGTACAATAAAGCTGTAGCTCATGTTGAATCTAACACATACCAAGCCCAAACTTATGATGAATTCAAAGAATACATCAAAAAAGGTGGCTATGTTGCGATGAGTATTTCAGGTGAAGAAGCTGAAATACAAATTAAAAAAGATACGACAGCAACTGCGAGAGTTATTCCTTTTGACCAGACATTAATTACTGAAATATGTCCAGTTACACATAATCCTGCAACACAGACTGTTTGGTTTGCAAGAGCATATTAGAAGTAGTAAAATAAATATGAAATGAAGGTGATCCTATGCATCATAACATCATCAAAGATACAATCAATCTTGATAAAAAAGCTAGGGAACAAGTGAGCGAACTCACAAAGAAAAAAGAACATTTAGATGAGGTCATCAAGGCTGAAGCAGAAAAGCTTCATCAAACTTTTCTTGCGGAAATTAAACAAAAAGTGCAAGAGACACAAGAAAGTCTAGAAGCTGAAATCGTTGAAAAGAAAAAAATTGAGCTTCAAACCTATAAGAATACTTTGAAAAATATTCAAAAACAATATGAAGACAACAAGGATTTATGGATTGAAAAAATCTTTAATGCATGTATCGATAAAGGTTAGTTATCCATCATCAGTATTTTATGATGTAATCATAAGGAATATAACCTATATATATACTGTATAGAGATGGAGGTATCATGAGTACAATAAAAATGAAACTGATTGATTTAGTTTCTCAAACATATCAAATTGACGATGTCCTCATGACATTTGTTGATTTAAAAGGCATTCATCCAGTTTTAGCAACTGAAATCGTAGAAAAGGTCAAAGGATTGACGTCTTTAGTATCAGAAAATCCTTGCCGCTCCATATTGAATGAATTAGATAATATCACTGCTGATTTTAATATTGAAATTCCAGGTGATGAAATCAAGGAAAGAACTTGTAATTTTAATGACATGTATGATTATGTTCTATCATTACATGAAAAATTAAGTTCAATAGCTACTCAAATCAATCAATTAGAAGAAAATATACAAAAATATAAGGATGCACTCATTCAAATTAAGAATATTCATAGCTTAGACATCGCACTAGACGACCTGTTTTCATGTAACTTCGTCTTCTTTCGTTTTGGAAGAATTCCAAATGATAGCTTAGAAAAAATCAAGCTATTTTTAAACAAGCCGTTTATCTATAGATCGTTTAAAAAGGATCGCGATAAGACATGGTGTATGTACTACACAACCAATGAATATAAAAGAGAAGTTGATAATATATTCTCATCCCTCTTATTTGAACGCGTTATGATTCCAGATTTTGTACATGGCACTCCAAATGATGCAATTGATGCTTTAGAATCGGAAATTGATAGCATTCGAAAAATGATTGATCAATATCGAGTTGACATGAAAGATTTGATTGATGAAAACATGGGAAAAATAACAAAACTTCATGGAGAACTTATCTTTTTAGATCGAGTCTTTGA
Source organism: Bacillota bacterium (assembly GCA_018817915.1). Lineage (GTDB taxonomy): Bacteria > Bacillota_I > Bacilli_A > Acholeplasmatales > Acholeplasmataceae > Peloplasma. The sequence continues at coordinate 91,494 of JAHISX010000023.1, read as the reverse complement.
ATTCAGAAAATTCGTTGTTGGCATGGGTAATAAATTTAGTGTCTCATCATTCATCTTAGAAAGCGAGATAGATGAATTTAAGAAAGCTTTTGAAGAATATGAAAATGTTGACATTGAGATAAAAGATGCATATAGTGATGGACGTATCTTACCGCCAAGGCATGTTAAGAAAAGTTGGTTTAAATCATAACAAAATGATTGAAGAAGGAGATTCATATGAGTTCTTGGGCTAATAATGCGATTATAAGCAAAGCAAAATCAATTTATGGAAATTTCATTAAGCCAGAAGAATATGAAAAAATTTCCAAATTCAAAACATTGCCTGACTTTGTTGGTTATTTAAAAAAACATGAAAATTATCAGAACATATTAAAAGATGTTAAAGAGAATACCATTCGTCGTGGAAATATTGAATCCCTCATTAAGAAGAATTCTTTTGATCAAATAATGCGATTAATTAAACAGGTTCATTCTAATGATTTAGAATTCTTTGAGCTCAATATCGTCCAACAAGAAAACGAAATTATTTTAACAGCACTTAGAACAATGATTTCAGAAGACTATGATGAAAATCAAGGAAAAATGCCGTTTTTCTTTGATGTTCACACACATATTGATATGGCTCTAGTTTTCAAGGCTTCCAATTTAAATGAATTATTGGAGGCTTTAGAAAAGACACCATATTATGATATTTTGAAGCCTTTTGACACCAAAGATAATCAACAAATCTTATATTTAGATATCGAGCATGCTTTAGAAGACTACTATTATGATGAAGCATTCAGAAGAATAGATCAATATTATAGAGGCACATTAAAAAAAGATTTAGAAAGTGTTTTTCAAACAAGAATTGAATTGAATAACATCATCAAAATTTACAGATTAAAAAAATTCTATCAAGCTGAACCAGCTAGAATCAAAAGCATCTTGGTTACAAAGCATAGTAGGATAAGTGATAAAAAATTTGATGAATTGACAAAATTAAAAGATCCGGATGCGATCTTAAAATATTTATCAACCTCAGAATTTTCAAGATTTACAAGTGATAAAGATTATGTTTATGTTGAATATTATGCAGGAAGAATTCAATATGATATCGCAAAGAAGTTTATTTACTATGCAACTGATGTTCCAAAAGTTTTCTTAGCTTTTGTGGCACTTAGTGAATTTGAAATTGTTAATCTAACAAATATTATTGAAGGTATTCGCTATCAAGTAGATGATCAAAAAATTAGACAAATGCTAATCTATTGATTGGTTAGGAGGAAATTCATGAGTATTGCCAAAGTTAAACTTATTGATTTAACAACAAATCTTAATAACTTAGATCCCATTCTCATGAGTTTTATTGACTTGAAAGGTTTTCACCCTGTTCATGCGAGTGAGATCATCGAAAAGGTACACGGATTAACTTCATTTGTAACAGAAAATCCATGTGAGCCTTTACTGACTGAACTTGACGAAATCGAGCAACAATTTAAAATCGGCTTATCTGACAAAGAAAATCGCGATGAAAAATATAAATTTAGTGACATGCTTGAATATATGCACGAATTTAGAAATAGACTTGAAACTGAATCTAATCAGATTAAAGAATTAGAAAAGCACATCCAAGTCTATAATGATGCTTTAATCCAAATTGAAAACATCATGAACTTAGAAATCCCTTTAGACGATTTATTTTCATGCCAGTATATCAATATTCGATTTGGTAGATTACCAAACAGCAATGTTGAAAAACTAAGGTTTTTTCAAAACAAACCATTTATTTATAAATCGTTCAATCATGATCATAACAATAGCTGGTGCATGTACTTCACAACTGATGAATATAAGAGTGAAGTTGATAATATGTTCTCATCTCTGTTCTTCGAACGTATTTATATTCCTGACTTTGTACATGGTACTCCAAAAGATGCTGAAAAATCTTTGAATCAAGAAATAGAAAACACAACAAAGATGATTGAAGACTATCATCAGCAGTTAAACAACTTCATTGCTGAATCAACTGAAAAGTTATCAGCAATTAAAGGTGAACTTTTATTTCTTAATCGAGTCTATGATGCGAAGCAATACGTTGTTGGATTAGGCAATAAATTTAGTATCTCTGGATTTGCTGAAGAAAAAGATGTTGAAACCTTCCAAAAAGCTTTTGAATCGTTTGAAGATGTTGAGATTGAAGTCAATGACGCCTATAGTGACAGAAGAATTAAACCTCCAACTAAACTGAAGAATGGTTGGTTTAGCAAACCATTTTCAATGTTCGTTGAAATGTATGGACTACCATCCTATGGAGAAATTGATCCGACACCTTTCGTAGCATTAACATATTCCTTATTGTTTGGTATTATGTTTGGTGATTTTGGACAAGGTCTCGTATTAATTATCTTAGGATACTTGTTATTAAAGTTTAAGAAGATGAGATTAGGTGCAATCGGTATTCGAATTGGTATCTTTTCCGCACTGTTTGGATTACTGTATGGCTCGTTTTTTGGGATGGAGGAAGTATTAACCCCACTCTATACTCAAGTTTTAGGGCTTTCAGGTAATCCAGTGAACGTCATGGATTCATCATTTACAATGACACTTTTGATAGCAGCTATTTCCATTGGAGCATTCTTTATCGTCATTGCCATGATTCTAAACATTTTTACATTGTTTAAGCAAAAATTATATGCTGAATTACTTGTATCGCATAATGGTCTTGCTGGACTTATCTTATATGGTTATATTTTAGTTGGTGCTGCATTACAACTTGTATTGGGGCGTTCAATCTTTAACATATGGACAATCCTTGGTTTTGCAGTAGTTCCCCTGATTTTGATTTTCCTTAAGGAACCTTTAGAACGTGCATTTCATAAAGAAAATATGTTTCCAAAAGGTTTCCGTGGATTTTTCGTTGAAGGGTTCTTTGAACTCTTTGAAATCATCCTAAGTTATATTACAAACACAATGAGTTTCTTGCGTGTTGGTGGATTTATTTTATCGCATGCTGGCATGATGTTAGTTGTCATAACTTTGATGTTCATGGTTGGTAATGGAGGATGGGTTGTATTGATCCTTGGTAACATCTTTGTTATGGGACTAGAGGGTATGATTGTTGGTATTCAAGTTTTGAGACTTGAATTTTATGAAATGTTTTCAAGATATTACCATGGTAATGGCATTGCATTTAATGCACTGAATAAATAATTTTTTAGGAGGAATTAAACATGTTAAATTTTATTGAATGGGTTTTACCTTTGCTTTTGATTGTTTTAGTTACACTACCTTTAATTAAGGTATTTAGAGGAAAAGCAACTGTTCAAGTTGCAAAATCAAGACTTCTAACACATATTGTTGGATTTTTCACAATTATTGTTCTTGTTTTCGTGGTTCAATTATTTGTCCGTCCAACAGTATTTGGAGCAACTGATCCTGCGACAGATTTATTAACAGGAACAATTGCGCAAGGTCTTGGCTTCTTGAGTGCTGCTTTAGTTACAGGCATGTCTGCACTTGGTGCTGGGGTTGCTGTTGCTGCATCTGCACCTGCTGCGATTGGAGCTTTCTCAGAAAATGAAAAGAATTTTGGTAAAGCACTTATTTTTGTTGCCCTTGGTGAAGGGGTTGCTATTTACGGTTTATTAATTTCAATTTTAATTATTAATAAGCTTTAATCGGAAGAAGGATTCTTATGAAGTTTTTCTTATTAAGCGACAATGTTGATACTCAGGTTGGAATGAGACTTGTGGGTATAGACGGCGAAGTTGTTCATGAAACTAAGGAATTTTTAGCAGAACTAGAAAAAGCCTTAAACGATGAAACCATTGCTGTTATTTTAGTCACGACCAAATTGGTCGAACTAGCACCACAAATTATTTCTGAGCTCAAGCTTACCCAACAAAAGAAACTTATTGTCGAAATACCTGATCGCCATGGTCAAGCTAAAATCGGTGAAGCAATTGACCGATATGTTAGTGAAGCCATAGGCATCAAGCTGTGAGGTGAAGATAGATGGCATATTATAATGAAGACCAACTGTATCGTTATTTTGATAAAGCGATACAAAGAGAAGCACAAAAAAGTATGGATGAATTGAAAAAAGAGATTGATTACCTTTATGCAAAAGAAATGAAAGCAATTAGCGAAGATTTGCAGATGAAAAAGGAAGTTGAACTTGGCAAAGAAATGAAGGAATTAAAACTTCATTATCAAGATAAACTCAATCAAATAAGTATTGGATATAATGAGATGCTCATCAAAGAACGTACATTCATGACCAATATTGTTTTTCATGCTGTCCTTGATAAAATCTATCAATTCATTAAATCTAAAGATTATGAAAAAGTGATGACTCAAAAATTGACTGATTTGAACAAAAAATATGCAAATAAAAAATCAATCATCACCATTTCAGATCGCGACTCCCATTTAACTAAAATTATTGAAGAAACAATTACAGCTCCCCATGAGATTGTTAAATCACCCGATTTACATCTTGGTGGATTTGAATTTTTCCTAAAAAATGAAGGTATAGAGATCGATGAAACAATTGATACGAAATTAGCATCACAAAAAGAATGGTTCTACAAGAATTCAAAATTGCTTATTAGAAGTTAGGAGGTAACAAAAGTGAAGAATACTATTTATTCGATTAATGGTCCAGTTGTTACCGTCAAAAACACACTCGATTTTGCCATGTTAGAAATGGCTTATGTGGGTAATGATAAGCTGTTAGGAGAAGTTATATCCATTAATAAAGAGTTAACAACCATACAAGTCTATGAATCAACAACAGGACTTGCTATTGGTGAACCTGTTTTTTCAACTGGAGAACCTATTTCAGCAATGTTAGGACCTGGATTGCTTAAGAATATTTTTGATGGTATTGAAAGACCATTAAGAACAATATCTGAAGAAGAAGGCATTTATATTCCGATTGGTAGTGATGTTGAATCACTCGATCGTCATTCGCTTTGGGATGTCAAAATATCAGTAAAGATTGATGATCAACTTTCTTTCGGTCAAATTTATGGAACGACTCAAGAAACAGAAACTATTGAGCATCGGTTTTTAACACCAAAAGGTGCTGATGGTCGCGTGACATGGATTGCAAAAGACGGAAAATATAAACTTTTTGATGTCATCGTCAAAACTGAGGATTCAAAAGGTGTTACTCATGAATTAACATTGGTTCAAAAATGGCCAATTAAAACGCCACGTCCGGTTGCTAAACGTATACCAATTAGCACACCATTAATCAGTGGTCAACGTGTTATTGATACATTATTTCCAATAGCAAAAGGTGGAGCTGCAGCAGTTCCAGGTGGATTTGGTACTGGAAAGACCATGATGCAGCATCAGTTTGCAAAGTGGTGCGATGCGGATTTAATTATTTATGTAGGTTGTGGTGAACGTGGTAATGAAATGACACAAGTTCTTGAAGAATTTGCTGAATTGATAGACCCTAGAACCAATAAACCTTTGATGGAAAGAACTGTATTAATTGCAAATACATCAAACATGCCAGTTGCAGCAAGAGAAGCCAGTATTTATACTGGTGTTGTTATTGCTGAATATTATAGAGATATGGGATATCATGTTGCCCTTATGGCCGACTCAACATCAAGATGGGCGGAAGCGCTCAGAGAAATTAGTGGTCGTCTAGAAGAAATGCCAGCAGAAGAAGGATTCCCTGCATACTTACCTAGCCGTATTTCGCAATTTTATGAACGTGCAGGTTATATGAATACTTTGAGTGGTAATGAAGGATCTGTATCAATCATTGGTGCGGTTTCTCCTCAAGGTGGAGATTTCTCTGAACCTGTAACACAAAATACCAAACGCTTTGTTAGAAGCTTCTGGGCTTTAGATAAAGAACTTGCATATCAAAGACACTATGCAGCAATTAATTGGAATACGAGCTATTCTGATTATGTGATTGATTTAACCAAGTGGTACGACAAAAATGTTAGTCCAAGATTCTTAACAGATAGACAAGAGATGATGGGTATTCTTTCTGAAGAAAACAAGCTCTTGGAAATTGTTAAGTTAATTGGTAGTGATGTTTTACCTGATGATCAAAAATTAGTCATTGAAATTGGTAAAGTTATCAGACTTGGCTACCTCCAACAAAATGCTTTTCATAAGGATGATACATATGTGCCTTTAGAAAAACAATTAAAAATGATGGATGTCATTTTGTATTTACATCAGAAAGCTAAAAAATTTATTAATGAAGGTCATTCACTCAATGTTTTATTAGATACTGGTATTATGGACCAGATCATTAAAATGAAATATGATGTTCCAAATGATGAACTTGAAAAGTTTGATCAATATCCTAAAACGATTGATCGAATCATCAAGAGACTGAAATAAGGGGGACAAATAATGAAACTTCAATATATCGGCTTAGATGAAATTAATGGACCTTTAGTCTTTTTAGATGACGTGACAGATGTTGGCTATGAAGAAATGGTTGAAATTAAATTAAATAACGGTGCGACTAGATATGGCCGTGTTGTACAAATTGAAGGCACAAGAGTTGCTATTCAAGTTTTTGAAGGTACGCAAAACATCTCACTTACAAATACGAAGACGATTTTTACAGGTCATTCTGTTGAGATGTCTTTATCTATGGAAATTTTGGGCCGTACATTCAATGGTTCGGGCCGTCCGATTGATGGCTTAGGTGAGGTCTTTATCGATGAAAAAAGAAACATTAATGGGCTACCTTTAAATCCGGTATCAAGAGTATACCCAAGAAATTATATTCAGACAGGTATTAGTTCAATTGATGCCTTAACTACCTTAATTCGAGGACAAAAATTACCAATCTTTTCTGGATCAGGAATGCCTCATAATGAGCTAGCTGTTCAAATTGTTAAACAAGCTAAGATTGCAGAGTCACAATCTCAAGACTTTTGTATTGTGTTTGCTGCTATGGGTGTTAAAAACGACGTAGCATCTTATTTCAGACATTCGTTTGAACAAGCTGGTGTCATGAGTAAGGTTGTGATGTTTTTAAATCTTTCAAATGAACCAATCATCGAAAGAATATTAACACCAAGATTTGCACTTACTGCAGCTGAATATTTAGCATTTAAACATAATTATCATGTTTTAGTTATCCTAACTGATATCACATCATATTGTGAAGCGCTTCGTGAATTCTCGAGTAGTAAAGGTGAAATTCCTGGTCGTAAAGGATATCCTGGATACTTATATTCTGATTTAGCATCACTTTATGAAAGAGCAGGAATTGTTTCACAAGCTAAAGGTAGTGTGACTCAAATTCCTATTTTAACAATGCCTAATGACGATATTACCCATCCAATTCCTGATTTGACTGGCTATATTACCGAAGGCCAGATTGTTCTTAGTAGAGATTTAAATCAAGTTGGTGTCTTTCCACCAGTTGGTATTTTGCCTTCACTATCTAGATTGATGAAAGATGGTATAGGTGCAGGTTATACAAGAGAAGACCATCAATCTGTTGCGAATCAGTTATTTGCCGCTTACGCACAAGTTCAAGATGCAAGAAGTCTTGCTTCAGTTATCGGCGAAGATGAACTATCAGGTGTTGATAGACAATACATTGAATTCGGTAAGTTATTTGAAAAACATTTTATTGGTCAAGGATATGAAACAAATCGCTCCATCATTGATACTCTAGATTTAGGATGGGATTTATTATCAGTCTTGCCAAAAGAAGAATTAAACCGTGTAGATGATACATTACTTTCTCAATATTATAATCATGAACGTGCAGTTGAACGTTTCAACATTGTTGTTAAACCAATCATTAGTGCTCTGAAAGGGATGAAAGCATGAGTCCTCAAGTTTTCCCTACAAAAGGGAACTTAATGACACTACAAAAATCAAATCAGTTGGCACATAAAGGCTATGAACTCATGGATCGAAAAAGAAATATTTTAATTCATGAAATGATGAGTCTTCTTGAAGATGTCCGTTTATTAAGAGATGAATTATCAACAACTTATAGACAGGCTTATTTAGCGCTGCAAGAAGCAAATATTACTTTAGGTATTGTGGGTGATATTGCTAAATCTATTCCAGTTACCTCGGGTTTATCTGTGAGTTATAGAAGTGTTATGGGTGTTGAAATTCCACAGTTAACTTATGAGCCAGAAGAGATGAGAATTTCTTATGGTATCAGTCATACCAATACAAAATTTGACTATGCATATAAAAGCTTTTTAAAGGTAAGAGAGTTAACAGTTAAATTAGCAGAAATTGATAATTCTACCTATCGACTTGCAAATGCAATCAGAAGAGCACAAAAAAGAGCTAACGCTCTGGAAAATATCGTGATTCCAAAATTTGAAGAAAATATTAAGTATATTACAGAAGCTTTAGAAGAGAAAGAACGCGAAGCATTTTCAAGACAAAAAGTGATTAAAAACAAAAAAGAAAAAGTGAAAATAGATAAAAAATTAGCCAATGATTGAAATCATTGGCTACTTTCTTTTTTTATCTTAATTTTCTTTTCAGGTACTGGATCATATTTAGGTTTAAATAAGGGATTACAAGTCAAGATACGTTTGGTTGTTAAAAAAGAGGCTTTCACAAAATTAAATCGAACATAACATTCTTTTGCATATGCTGAACATGTTGGAGAATGTCTACATTTATGATTACTATTTGGGGAAATATCCCTTTGATACCATTCAATGAGTTTAATTGCTAATTTTTTCATAATTTCACCGTCTATATTATAGCATCTTTTTATGACTTATGTGAAATTTCATATTTTCTGTATAAAATCGATTTGTTGAGCATAAGTTTATGCTATAATATGGGTATAGAATATGTAAACGATTACAGGAGGTTTAGGATGAAAGAGTATTCAACCAAAGAGATTCGTAACATAGCAGTATTAGGGCATCAGGGGTCAGGGAAGACTAGTATTTCTGAAGCTCTACTTTATGTAGGCAAAGCAATTGACAAAAAGGGAGAAGTTGAACGCAAGAATACCGTTTCAGACTATTTAGTTGAAGAACAAACAAAACAGTCAAGCCTTTCACTTAGTGTCATACCAGTAGAATGGATGGACTATAAGTTAAACTTTATAGACGTACCAGGTAGTGATGAATTTGTTGGCGACTTAAGTCAAACACTTGAAGTTGTCAAAGGTGCCGTTATTTTAATCGATGCAAGTAAAGGTGTCGAAGTAGGTACTGAACGTGTTTGGAATGAAATCAGAAAACGTCATATTCCAGCAATTATCTATATCAATAAAATGGATAAGGAAAATGTCAAATTTGAAGAGGTTCTAGAAGAAATTCGCGAAAAATTAGGTAAGAAAGCAGTTCCTTTCTGTTGGCCAATTGGTCATAATGAAAATTTTGAAGGCTTCGTCAATGTTATTGAAATGAAAGCTCGCATTTATGATGGTACAGATAGTCATGATGAAGAAATTTGGGAAGAAAAGAAATCTAAAGTTGAAGAACTACACAACATGATTTTAGAAAGTGTTGCTGAAACTTCTGAAGAATTATTGGATCTTTATCTTTCAGGTGAAGAAATTCCAGAAAGTCAAGTCAAGACAGCACTTCGTGCTGGTATTATTGAAGGTGAATTAACACCTGTCATTGTTGGTAGTGCAACTAAGACTATTGGTGTTAGAACTTTACTTAATATGCTTGTTGATTATTTACCAGCACCAGATGAATTAAGACCACTTATTGGTAAAGATGCAAAAACTGGTGAATCAATCACTCGCTTAACACATGATGATGAGCCATTTTCTGCTTATGTTTTCAAAACAACTGTTGACCCATTCTTAGGGGCAATTAATATTTTAAAAATTAATTCTGGTACTTTAAAGAATGGTCAAGATATCGTTATTTCAAATAAGGGTGAATCAAAGAAGATTACCAATGTATTTGGAGTTCGTGGTAAAAATCAAATTCCTTGTGATTTCTTCCATGCTGGAGATATGGCTGCTGTCGCTAAAATTGATGGTATTGAAACCGGAGATACTTTAGCAGATCCAAAGAGTCCTATCGTCTATGAACCAGTTGCAATTGGTACACCAGTTATTTATATTGCAGTTCATCCAAAGAATCAGAATGACGAAGATAAGATTTCTATGGCATTACACCGCCTTAATCTTGAAGATCCAACTTTTGAGATTAGAAGAAATAAAGAAACAGCACAACTTTTACTAGGTGGTCAAGGCATGACACATCTTGGATATGTTCTTGAAAGAATGAAGACAATGTTCAAAGTTGATGTTGATATTGATGAACAAAAAATTGTTTATCGCGAAACCATCAAGAAAACAGTTAATGGTGAAGGTAAACATAAGAAACAATCAGGTGGAGCAGGACAATTTGGTCATGTTTGGGTTAAATTCGAACCATCTAAAGAATTATTTGAGTTTGAAGAAGATGTCTTTGGTGGCGCAGTTCCAAGAAACTATTTCCCTGCTGTTGAAAAAGGGTTAATTGAAACGTTTGAACATGGCCCACTTGCTGGATTCCCTGTGATTAATATTAAAGCAACACTATATGATGGATCATATCATGCTGTTGACTCTAATGAATTATCATTTAAACTTGCTGCTGCACTCGCATTTAAAGATGCGATTAAGACTTGTCAACCAACCATTCTCGAACCAATCGTTAAAGTTGAAGTAACCATCAAGGATCAATTTGTTGGTGATGTCATGGGCGATATGAACAAAAGACGTGGTAGAGTACTTGGAATGAGTCAATCCGAAGGATTCCAAGTTGTTATCGCAGAAGTTCCAGAATCAGAAATTGTTAAATATGCTATCGATTTAAAAGCAATGACTCAAGGTAGTGGTTCATTTACTCGTGAATTCCTAAGATATGAAGAAGTTCCTCACAACCTCATTGATAAAATTGTAGAAGCTTATAAAAAGTAATCAACCACAAGCCCAACTAATATCAATTAGGAGGGCTTGTTATGCTTTGTGAACAATGTGGTAAAAAAGTTAAGACTAAAAGAAATATCATGAACTTGTTTGATCCTGAAATACATCATATATGTGAAACATGTTACATGCAAAATCCCTTTGTACCTCGTCACCAGATAATTCCTATAGAAGATGCTATCATTATCCATCATTCGATGACCATAGGTGTTAGTCATCTAAAAGGTACAGCATACATGTCAATGATGAAACCTTATTACATAGATTTTGTTCATCATTATCACGATTATGTTTTTATATACTTTGATTTGATTGATCAGGAAGTCTTTAATGAATTGGATTCTCTAAAGCTAGGCAATATTTATTTGCTTTCGCTTTATGAAAATATAGAAAAAGGAGAAAAACTATGAAATTTGAAGTATTGGGTAAGAATGGTTTTGTTCCAACTGAAGCAATTAAGGATTATGCTGAAAAGAGATTTAATAAAGTCATTTCCTTTTTTGGTCCAGAAGTCGTCTCTGAAGTCAGAGTGGTGTGCAAAGTCTATAAAGATCACCACAAAATTGAGGTCACAATTCCAACTAAAGGAACTGTGTTAAGAGCTGAGGTATCAGATTACGATATGTATGCAGCTATTGATAAGGCTAATGATAAGCTCGTTGCTCAAATTAGAAGATATAAAGATAAGCTCAAGCACAATCTAGAAAAAGAAGGTATTAAGCAGGCTTATTCAAATGAATTTGATGCAGAGTCACTTGAAAAAGACATTCTTGCAAGTCAATTAGTTAAAAATAAGCAAGTTGAGTTAAAGCCAATGACTTCAGAAGAAGCATTTGCAGCGATGGAATTATCTGGTCATGACTTCTATGTTTATTTAGATATTCATACTTTAAGAACCAATGTGGTTTATAGAAGACATGATGGTGATTACGCAATTATTGAAACTCATAATCAATAAGGAAGCTTATGCTTCCTTTTTTTTGTATATAAACTGAAAAAGATATTAAATTTTAGTTTATAATGCTACAATCGTTATATAATAAATATAGGTAAAAAGTAGAAGTATTGTGGTTTCTGTTAATTTTGATTAAAATTGCATAAAAACCACAACAAAAAACATATAGTCTACATGATGTTAGAGACTGAAGGAGAGACTTACTTGATGGATATTTATGTATTTTTATTATTTTTAGCAATCACTTTATTGATGGGATTTGTCTTTGGTAAACTTGCAGAATTGATTAAAATACCAGAAATTACTGGTTATATTATTGCAGGTATTATTTTAGGACCATCCATCCTAAATGTTATAACAGAGCATACCCTCATCAGTTTTGATGTTGTTACAAACTTCGTATTAGGTATTATTGCCTACCAAATTGGTACAGAATTATGGTTGCCTAAAGTAAAAAAAAGTGGCAAATCAATTATGATCATTACCATTGTTCAAGCACTTGCTACAGCTATTATTGTCTTAGTCGTTGTATATTTAATTGATGGAAGACTTTGGCTTGCCCTTACATTATCAGCGATTGCAACAGCAACTGCACCAGCTCCAATCATCGTTATGGTTAAAAATATGAGAGCAAAAGGTCCTGTTGTTGATTCTGTAGTTCCAATTACTGGTATTGATGATATTTTTGGGGTTGTAATCTTTGGTTTATTTATTACTATTGCACTCAGCTTAATCAATGGTGAAACACTAAACTTTCATACAGCAATCATTGAACCCTTTATTGAAATAACATTATCAATTCTTGTTGGTTTACTTTTAGGCGCTTTCTTAGGATTGTGTTCTAAACTCTTCATTAATAAATTGCCTAAAAGAGAACGCTATATTGCTTATCTTGTCTTGTCACTATCTACAGTTTTGATCTCCATATGGTTAGCTCATGAATTTTTCTTATCCATGATCTTAACACCGATGATGATTGGGATGGCATTTACGAACTTTATTAAGAAAGAAACATTTGAAATTCAAGGTGCAGCACTTTCTAATTTCAGCGGCCCTTTAATCATTATCTTCTTTACATTAGCTGGTGCACAACTTTCAATATCCGTACTTAAAGTTGCAGGATTGATTGCTGTTCTTTATATCGTTTTCCGTTCTATAGGAAAAATAGGAGGAGCTTATGTTGGAGCACTCATCGCAAAATCTCCTAAAGTCGTGAGAAATTCTGTTGGATTATGTTTACTGCCTCAAGGTGGTGTTGAAATTGGGATGCTAGTCGCAGTAACAACCTTATTTCCCGAACAAGAATCCATTCTCGTAAGTACAATCGTCTTAGCTGGTATTTTATTCTTTGAATTGGTTGGTCCTATTATCTTTAAGAAAACCATTGAAAAAGTAGGAGAATCTAGAGAATTTGAAGAAAAAGTCATAACCGATGTTGGACAAATTCAAAATAGCTAAAAAAAAGAACTAGCTCAAAGTGAGTTAGTTCTTTTCATCTACTGAATTTTTTATAATGCTTCTTTGTATAATGCTTCAACTTTATTCCAATTGATTACATTAAAGAATGCAGAAACATAATCAGGACGTCTATTTTGGTAATTCAAATAATAAGCATGTTCCCAAACGTCAAGTCCTAAAACTGGTTTGCCTTCAGCCAGTGGTGTATCTTGATTAGCTGTTGAAAGCACTTTAAGTGTCTTTTCAGGCGTTACAATGAGCCATGCCCAACCACTACCGAATCTTGTCTTAGCAGCAGCTCCAAAAGCTTCTTTGAAAGCATCAAATGAACCAAAGTCCGCTTTGATAGCTTCTAATAATTTACCTTTTGGCAATGCACCATTGTTCACTTGAAGTAAAGGCCAGAAGAATGCGTGATTAAAGTAACCACCACCATTATTTTGTACAGCAGCTCTAATATCTGATGGCACTAAAGAAAGATCAGCTAATAATTCTTCTAGAGGTGTTGATAAATCAGCATGTTTTTCTAATGCTGCGTTTAAGTTGTTTGTGTAACCTTGGTGATGTTTCGTATAATGTATTTCCATTGTTCTTGCATCAAAGAAAGGTTCTAATGCATCATATGCATATGGTAATTTAGGTAATTCAAATTTCATAGTTTTGTTCCTCCTATTTATAACCCTATCTTACATCAAATAGGCATGAGTATCAACTATTTTGCCTATAAGTTTAAAAAAAGTCTAAATTATGGTAAATTAGACATTTTTTAAATAATTTGCAATCTTGGTTTCATCAATATCAATGTAAATGGTCTGATGATTTTTATAATTGACTTGATATCCAGGTTTTCCTGGTATTTTTTTGATATGTTTGATTTGAGTATAATCGACTGCAATTGAAGATGAATATTTCAAACTTGAGAAATGAGCAGCAAGCATTGAAGCTTTTCTTATGATTGCTTCATTTAATACCTTTGTATCAACAACAACATGGGATCCAGGAAAGTCTTTGACATGAAACCAATAATCTTCCTTATTTGCAACATGATGAGTAATATATTCGTTTTGCAAGCTGTTTTTTCCAATATAATAATGAAGGTTATCATCAGTCAAAATGAATATATTAGGCTTTTTTTCTTGTTTCTTTTTCGGCATTTTTTGTTTTGTCTTATAACCGAAAGGCAAGAGGTCAGCCTCAAAATCTTTGATATTATCACCAGACGATAAATCTAAATAGGTTTTAAATTCATTAAATAGACTAATGAGTTCTTCGTTTTGATTATTTTGAGTTTTTATGTTTTCAATTGTTCTTTTTGCTTTTTGATATCCTTTAAAGAAATATTGGGCATTTTCATTCAATGTTTTTGTAGGATCTAATAGAAGTTGAGTTCCATAAACCTCAATCGATGATTGCTTTTGATCTAGTGGTAATTGAGATTGATAGACTAAGTCACCTTTGGCTTTGTACTCCAATTTGATTTTTGCTTGTTCTAGCAACTCCAAGAACTGTTCTTTCTTAACTTGATATTTCTTTAACTGTTTATCGATGAATATTTCATGTGGAGAAAGCGTATGACTATGTTTTTCCTCTTTTTCGTCCATCATTTCAGAAATGGTTGAAAAATGTTTCTTTAAAGAATCATCTTCAAAGATATCGAATATATAATCTTTACCATCTTTTAAATTTCGAGTAGGATTGAGTTTTATTTCTAAAAGCTGAACGGGATGATCAACTAAATATCTTGCAAGAAATGGTGAAAGCCCCATGTATTGGTCAACTAAATCTTTGTATGAAAATACTTTTGAATAATCGATTGAATGGAAAGACTTTTTTGTTGTTGGGAAAAATTCAAAAGTTGCTTGAGGAAGAAGCTGTCTACCTTCAGCAAAAAACATTTTCTTGAAAGTATCGACAATCAGACCGTCTTGAACAAGCAGTAGATTAGAATGCTTGCCCATTGCTTCAAAGATGAGTTGTTTGTTTACTTGTCCATCTAAAAAGTCGTGTATAGCAAAATTGAAGATTATGACACGATCGGTTTCATGCTGTATTATATTTTGAAGAATAGAACCTTCTAGGTTTTTCTTTAAAATTGATAAAAATTGTGAGTTCTCTGAAGATTCTGTTTTTTTATGAGTTAAATGTACTCCAAAATTGTGAGAACTCAGATCGAGATTCATTAATAATCTTTGTCCACGATGATAAAACACAAAAACAAACGAAAATTCGCTCGTTTGATATATTTTTTCCAATCGTGATTTTTCTAATTGGCTATTCAATTCCAAAATGATGTGATAAATAAAAAAACCATCGAATACCATAAGACACCTCAAGACTATTTTAACACATTAATAGACTAAATCTTCTCCTGTAAGCGTTATTCTATGTTAAATATCACTAAATCTATTTACAGTCTATGATTTATCATATATAATAAAGAGTAACATCAACCACAGAAGGAGGATCCTATGAAACTGAATGAAAAAGGTTTATTAGTTGTCATTTCCGGTCCTTCAGGCGTTGGAAAAGGAACAGTTCGTAGAGCATTATTCCAAATGCCACACCATGATCTCGTTTATTCTGTATCGATGACAACCAGACAGCCTCGTGCTGATGAAGTCGAAGGTGTTGATTATTACTTCGTTGACAAAGAGACATTCATTAAACGTATTAAGGAAAATAAGTTTTTGGAATGGGCTGAGTTTGTCGGGAATTATTATGGAACCCCTCGTGATAAAGTGGAAGAACAATTGGATCGAGGCAAGGAAGTTGTTTTAGAGATTGAGGTTGAAGGCGCACTTCAAGTGAGAAAACAAATGAAAGAAGCTGTATTTATTTTCTTGGTTCCACCAGGGAAGAAAGCTCTTTATGAAAGATTGAAGAACAGAGGCACCGAGCCAATAGAACTGATTGAAAAAAGAATGAAAAAAGCAGAGTCTGAGTTTTTGCTTGCTCATAAGTATGATTACATTGTTGTTAATGATGAAGTTAACAATGCAGCTGATAGAATCATGGCAATCATTAGAGCAGAACATGCGAAAACAGAAAGATCCATCCATAACTATATTAAGATGATAGGAGAATAGAAGATGAATAAAAATAAAGACGGTATGCGTTATCCATCCATTGACAAATTATTGTCAAAAATAGATTCAAAATATAAACTTGTATACGCAGCAAGCAAAGTTGCTCAAATATTGGAGTCAGAAAAGTTAAATGTTGAAGATGCACAATGTGTCAAATCAATTGGTATTGCATTAGAAGAAATACTAGATGGTAAGGTTGACATTAAGTTTGAATCTTAATTAGAAAGCGCCAAGCGCTTTTTTTTTGCACAAAAAGAAAACCAAACGTGATTTGTGATACAATATGAGTGGTGATTTATTTGAATTTTAAGGAAAAATTAGCATTATTACCCAATGAACCTGGTTGTTATCTCATGAAAAATGAGGACGAAGAAGTCATTTATGTGGGTAAAGCCAAAAATTTAAAGAATCGTGTGAAATCCTATTTTACTGGTGCACACAATGAAAAAACAACGCGACTTGTTTTAGAAATTCGCGATTTTTCATATGTTTTGACGAATAGCGAACGTGAATCCCTCATTTTAGAAAGCAATCTAATCAAACAATATCTACCTAAATATAATATTCGCTTAATGGATGATAAAACATATCCATATATTGAACTTACGAAAGAAAGTCATCCGCGATTACAGGTTGTTAGAAAGAAAAATGCCAAAGGTAAGATATTTGGTCCTTTTACAAATGTTTATGCCGCAAGAGAAACAACCAGATTATTGAATAGATTATATCCATTAAGAAAATGTGAAACCATGCCTAAAAAAGCATGCTTATATTATCATATTGGGCAATGCTTAGCACCATGTATCAATGATCATGTGGATTATCAAGACACAATACAGCAAATTACTAACTTTCTAAAAGGTGATACCAAAGAAGTTATGAACCGGTTAGAAAGTGAAATGTTACAGGCATCTGTTGAAATGCAATATGAAAAAGCTGCTGAGTTTAGAGATATGATTAGTCATATCGATACAACAATTGAGAAACAAATTATAAATTCAAATGACTTTAAAGATAGAGATGCAATTAGTTATGCATTTAATAAAGATGACATCTCACTTCAAATTTTGGTTGTTAGAAAAGGTAAAATGGTCGATCCTCATCAAATCGTTTTTGCGTATGTAGGTGAAGTCATGGATGCTATCTTAAGCTACCTTCAACAATTTTACGAACAATTCATGCCAGATGAATTATTGTTTAGCGACCGTTTCAAATTAGAGGATATTGAACCATTCTTTGGTAAAAAAGCAAGTATCCCTCAAAAAGGTGATAAGAAGAAGCTTGCAGATTTATCATCTAAAAATGCTGACTATGATCTTGAACATCATTTCATGCTCTATCGTCATAAGGATGAACAAAAACAAAAAGCACTAGATGAATTAGGTAAATTAATTCATCATCCAGTTAGACATATAGAAATATTTGATAATGCTCAATTATTTGGAACTGCACCTATTTCAGCTTTAGTCGTTTATAGAGATAATGATTTCGAACGGAAAAGTTATCGAAAGTACCACTTGAAAACAACAACAAATGATGATTATCAAGCGATGAAAGAAGTCACTTATAGAAGATATCAAAAGATGTTAATGGAAAATTTAGATGTTCCAGATTTGATTTTAGTGGATGGTGGTAAAGGTCAGTTACATGCTGCTCAAGAAATCTTAACATCATTGAATTTAGATATTAAGATTGCAGGTTTAAAGAAAAACAATCGACATCTACTTGAAGCGCTTGTCTTTGAAGATGAAGTGATTCCATTACTTAAACAAAGTGAACTCTATAAGTTTCTATTAAAGATGTCTGAAGAGGTCCATAGATTCGCAATAGACTTCCATAGAAGTACTAGAAATAAGCTCGCTGTATCATCACCGCTTGATGAAATTTCAGGTATTGGAGATAAAAGAAAAAAGGCCTTATTAGGCCATTTTACAAGTATCGATGCAATTAAGAATGCCAGTGAAGAAGAACTGATTTCGCTTGGGATTCCAAAAACTGTCATCTTAGAGATTAGAGAGGTTTTAAAATGAGAAAAATTATCTGGAGTATTGATGCATATAAGAAAGTTTTTTATATGATTATTGAAGGTCGGAAGATTGGTTTTTATTTATCCAATCGTTTGGCAAAAACATTCTTTATGTATTTAAGA
This sequence comes from Bacillota bacterium, assembly GCA_018817915.1. Classification (GTDB taxonomy): domain Bacteria; phylum Bacillota_I; class Bacilli_A; order Acholeplasmatales; family Acholeplasmataceae; genus Peloplasma. Next base: position 72,937 of record JAHISX010000023.1, on the reverse strand, counting down.
AAAGGTGTTTTAGTTGATTTTGAAATATCTCCTAAAATGAAAAAAATAGGAAAATTTTCTTTCTATCAAGTATCACACTTTAATCAGATCATATCACTGAACCCTTTCATCATACATTACGATTTAACGCATATGAGAAATGATATGAGACAAGTCTTAGAAAGCAATAAATATTTTCTTTTTATCGATTTTGAAATGACGATGCCTGGATATCATGATCAACAGTTTTTCCCCGAAATCATTCAAGTAGGTTATGTTTTATCTGAAGCTCAAGGAAATATTATTCAACAAGATGGGTACTACGTTCTTCCTAAGGAAAAGCTTACTTTAAGCAAAAGAACAAAGAAGTTTCTTAATTTGGATGAGGATAAATTTTTTGCTGAAGCAGTTCAATTTGATATCTATTATAAGAAATTAGCTAAAATCATCAAGAAGTATAATCCCAAATTAGTCGTATGGGGAAAAAACGATTTAACTGCAATGAATGATTCCTATATTTTACATGAAAAAGAAAAGTTGACAGTAGATACCGATTTCATTGATCTACTTAAACTACATAAAGATTATTTTAATCTTAAAGATGACTTGGGATTATTTAAAGCATACAAAACATATTATGATGTCGACTTTGATCAAGCACATGATGCCAAAGATGATGCATTAGTTACAAAGTATGTTTTTGATGCGTTTGTCAATTATATGAAATAAAATGAGCCTAGCGGATGCTAGACTCTTTTTTTAGTTTTTAAGATCAACAACAATTGGAATAACTAAAGGTCTTCTTTGAGTCATGTCATAGATTTTAGTGTTTAAATGATCAATGACAGCTTGTTTCAAGTTGAGCTCATTATAAAGCTTACGATTAAGTTCTATTTGAACAATTTTCTTTGCTTCATTAGAAAGTAAGGAAGTTATTTCTTCATTACCCTTCATATAGATGAATCCTCTGGAGATGATTGTTGGCTCATTCACTAGTTTCTTGGTTTTTGAATTAATCGATAAGACAACTGAAAATAATCCTTCTTCACTCAGAAGCTTACGTTCTTTAATGACCATGCTACCGATATCACCAATACCAGTACCATCAATGTACACTTCACCTGATGTTACTTTTCCAGCCATGCGTATGGAAGTATTTGATATTGCAGCAACTTCACCATTATCCATAACTAAAATGTTTTCTGGCTTAACGCCACATTCGATTGCAAGTTGTCTATGAAGTTTAAGCATGCGATGTTCGCCATGCATTGGAATGAATAATTTAGGTTTTACAAGACTCAAGACAAGCTTTAAATCATTTTGACTACCATGACCAGAAGTATGAGTATCAGCCAAAGGTCCATGAGTGATAACTTCAACATCTAATCTGAATAATTTATTAATGGTTCTGTTGACACCTTCTTGATTTCCAGGAATAGGAGACGAAGAGAAGATGACGGTATCGCCAGACATCGCTTTGATTTGTCTGTGATTACCATTAGCGATTCTACTTAATGCAGCAAGTGGTTCACCTTGTGAGCCAGTTACTAAAATGGTTAGTTCATTTGCTTTGGTTCTGTTGACCTGTTCGTTGGTCACAATCGTATCTTTTGGTGCTTTGATATAACCTGTTTGCATTCCAATTTCAATTGCACGTTCCATACTTCTACCAAATACAGCAACTTTTCTACCATTTAAGACAGAAGCTTCAATTATTTGTTGAATGCGATACATGTTAGATGCGAATGTTGCAATGATAATGCGACCGTTAATTCTAGAAAATAATTCATTAATAGATTTTCCGATTTTACTATCTGAAGGAATAAGTTCGTCTCTTTCTGAATTTGTAGAATCAGAAAGCATACATAAAACGCCTTCACTACCAATTGCAGCTAATTTATCATATTCAGCAGGTGGTCCAACTGGCGTGAAATCGATCTTAAAATCTCCAGTATGGAATAAAATACCTTGGTCTGTTCTAAAAACGATACCAAACATATCAGGAATTGAGTGATTCATTCTAATAAATGAAATATCAACATGATCAAAATGATAAGTGTAGTAACTCTTATATTCTTCAATTTTAGGTGTTTTGATGTCAGAATGTTCCAAAAGTTTATATTCAATCATATCAACTGCAATACCAGCAGCATAAATTTTTGGAATCTTGACCTTTTTGAGTAGATAAGGAATACTTCCGATGTGATCTTCATGGGCATGTGTAATGAAAAGACCGACGATACGTTCTTCATTTTCAACAAGGTATGTGAAATCAGGTATGACATAGTCAATACCTAAAAGTTGTTCATCAGGAAATAATATACCTGAATCAACGATATAGATTCCACCGTTGATGTCATAGATGTACATGTTTTTACCTACTTCACCGAGTCCTCCTAATGCAAAAATGCCGAGTTCACCGGTTTTGAGTAATGGGTTTACCATATTTAAATCCTCCAGCAGCGAATATTACATTCTTATTGTATAATAAAAATCGATAAAATGGTAGTACATTACTTAATATGCTATAATATTTTTGAGGTCTTGTATGAAAACAATCATATTTTTTGATGTAGATAATACAATTTATAACAATGCCCTTGGTAAAATTCCTGACCAAACAAAGAAATTATTAATGGAACTCTCTAAAAAAGAGAATGTCATTTTGGGGCTTGCTACAGGTAGAGGGAATAAGAAACTTGATGTGGTTCAAGATGTCTTATCCTTTTTTAAGTATAGAGTCCTACTGAACGGTTCTATCATTTTTAAAAATGATGAAATCATCTATGACCATCCTATTTTAGAAACTGATATCATTGAAGCACTTAAAATAGCAAATGACCATCATTTTAATCTTGGTATGGTTGGACTAGATGACGAAGCTGTTAATTATTCAGATGATAGAGTAGAAAAGGGTATGAAAGCACTACGTGGTATCACACCTAGAATTGACAATGAATTCTACTTGCATCAAAAAGTGTATCAATTGTGGTTATTTGCTGACCATGAAGTAGAAATCCTAGAGATTGCAAGCAAGATGCCTAAATTTCAAGTCTATCCTTGGCATAAAGGTGGTGCGGATTTTATTTATCCATGTATCAATAAAGCAATTGGTATTAAAAAAGCAGTTGAACATGAATCCGACTTTCGCTTAATTTGTGTCGGTGATGGAGCAAACGATGTTAAAATGATTGAGATGGCTGATATTGGGATTGCGATGAGCAATACACGATTTGATGAACTAAAAGAAAAAGCCAAACATATGGCTCCTCATATTAAAGAAGATCAACTTTATGATTTCTTCAAATCTATTAATCTAATTTAGGTCTTAATTTATCTTGAACATCCTTAATGATTTCTTTTGGAACATAAGGCGAAATATCAGCATGATGAACAATAAGTTCCTTGATTGCTGATGAAGAAACAAAGTGATTTCTTGAAGAAGGAAATAAGATGATGGTTTCAATATTACGATTTAAATTACGATTAAATTGATACAAAGCATATTCGTTTTCATAGTCCGGAATATTTCTTAATCCTCGAATCATCAAGGTAATATCATGTTTTTGTGCATATCTTACAACTAAATCTTCTGTAGAAGAAATCACGATATTTTCGACATCCAAAGTCACACGTTTAATCATATCCATTCTTTCTTCAGTAGTAAACGTAGGAACTTTCTTGTAGTTGTCAGCAACAACAACATGAAGCTCATCAACAAAGCGAGCTGCGCGTTTAATAATATCTAAATGTCCAATCGTAAGAGGATCAAATGTTCCTGGATAAACAGCCTTATTCATATAATTACCTCATTTCATTATTAGTATATCATTAAAAATAAAAAATATTAACAAAGGAGATTTAAAAAATGAATGTATATCGTAAGAGTTTAGTTGTTCAACTGATGTTATTTGGTGTCTTTTTCCTTATAGGAGCAAATGTTATCCTTACTCATTATTTAAGTGAAACAATGCCATGGCTTACCTACGTGATTATCTCGTTGCTTGTTGTCGGTGGTGTTTTAGGATTTATTATCTATAAAAGACCAGATACACGGATATCTGTAGTAACACCTAAAGAAATGTCAATGTTACGTTATTTGCTATATGGATACTTTTTCTTCTATATTTTGCAAATGATTTTATCAAGTGTTCAAGTAATTAAAGATAGTTACCTTGATTTACTGAATATAGCAACGGGTTCAATCTTGATGCTTATTGCACTTTATGGTGGTTTTACATTATATAAAATATTGAAAATTAAATAGAATGCTGAGGCATTCTTTTTTTTTGAAATGTGTTATTAAGGAATCAGTAACTTGAGCGTGGTATAATTAGTTTAGGAAAGAAGGCTAAATATATGAAAACATTAATACAAACATACACCTTAAGTAATGGTGTAAAAATCCCTAAAATTGGGTTTGGAACATGGCAGGTTCCTAATGGTGATGTTGCATATCAATCCGTGGCTCTAGCTCTTAAAAATGGGTATCGTCACATTGATACTGCTGCTGCATATCAAAATGAGGAAAGCGTTGGTAAAGCAATTAAAGATTCAGGCATTCCAAGAGAAGAAATATTTGTGACTTCCAAACTTCAATCACACATTAAAACTTATGCAGGTGCACTTGAAGCATTTGAAAAAACGATGGAAGCATTGGATATAGGTTATTTAGATCTCTATTTAATTCATGCGCCATGGCCATGGAATGAAATTGGTAAGGATTGCAGTAAAGGAAATGTCCTTGCATTCAAAGCTTTAGAAAAGCTTTATAATGATGGCAGAGTTCGTGCGATTGGAGTATCTAATTTTAATACAAAAGATTTAGATAATATTCTCGAACATTGTGCGATCGTTCCTCATGTCAATCAAATTGGTTATTTTATTGGTCATAATGAAAAAGAAACTGACGATTATTGCAAAGCTAAGAACATTTTAGTAGAAGCATATTCACCATTAGCGATTGGTCATTTATTGAAGAATAACGATATTCAAGATATGGCAAAAAAATATGATGTAACTCCTGCTCAGATCTGTATTCGTTATTGTATTCAAAAAGATGTTGCACCACTACCTAAATCAACACATGAATCAAGAATTATTGAAAATGCAGCAGTCGATTTTGAAATTGATGCAAAAGATATGATATATCTTGATTCAATCAATGATGATCCAAGAAAATGGTAAATAAAAAGAGCTGATGCATTGTATCGGCTCTATTTTTCTATATGTTTTTGCTGACAACTCTCACAATACCCATAAACCGTCATATCATGATGTGTAATCGTAAAGTGATGTTCTTTTGCTACTTGATCTGCAAAGACATCTAAATGGCAATCCATCTCATACATTTTTTGGCAATCTAGACAAATCATATAATGATGATGGTCTTTTTTATTGATATAATAATAAGAAGTGTTGTGCATCGTACTTTTAGAAATGATGCCTTGTTCAAAGAACGTATCTAATGTGCGATAGACTGTCGACAAATTCATGGTATGATTTGGTATTTCATCAAAAATCATTTCTGCACTTTTAGGTTGTGAAGTCTTTGAAAGCAAATTTAGAATTGATTTTCTTTGGCTAGTCATTCTCATATTTTTATCTCCTTAATATAGATTTTGTCAAAAGTAGGATAAGTAGCAAGAAAGAATAAATAACAACAATAGTAGATCCAACTGGAATTTCTAGAGGGTGAGCAATAAATACACCAAGAATGACGATGATGAATGAGGCACCTATACCCAACCATAATGTATCTTTAAAGCTCTTTGTAAGCTGACTAGATATAACAGATGGAAAGATAACAAGTGCTGAAATAAGCAATGTCCCTATCGTTCTAACTCCTATTACAATGAAGAATGCTGTTAGTCCTGCTAAGATATAACCTAAAAGCGCTGTTTTGATTTTTGAAAACTTTGCATAATTCTCATCATAAGTCATCATTAACAGTGGACGATAGAAAAATAAAATGAATAAAGCAATCATTACTGTGATTGAAATCGATAAAATGAGTTCTGTTTGAGTTGCTGTAAACATATTACCAACCAGCAAACTTTCAATCGAAATGTTAAACCCTTGACCTTTTTTAATTAAAATTAAACCAATAGCAAACGATAATGATGAGACCAGTCCAATTGCTGCATCTCCATTAATCGTCTTTTTCGTGGAAATGTATTTGATCAGAAGTGATGCTGCAATGACAAATGGAATTGCAATATATAGAGGTTCACCCGAAAAGATTATACCTAATATGATGCCAGCAAAACTGACATGTGCAAGTCCATCAGCAATCATTGCTTGATGATTTAAAACTAAGAATGGGCTGAGTAAAGAAGCAGATAATGCAAGTGCTAAGCCTATAACAAATGCTTGTTGAATAAAACCATACTGGAGAAAATCAAACATGATGATGCCCCCTATGCTCAAATTCTTGATATGACTTATATGTTCCAAAGAACTTAATCGTTTGGTCAACATACATCGTCATGCAGTCATCTTTAACGGCATCAGTCAAATCATGGGTAACATGGATGATTGTCATTTTTTGCTCCTGCTGTAAACGATATAGCAATTGATAAAATTTTTCTCTAAAAGATGGGTCTAATGCAGAAGTCGGCTCATCTAAAATCAATAAATCAGGATTTGAAATGAGTGCTCTAACTAAAAAGACTCTTTGTTGCTGACCGCCAGATAAGTATGCCATACTTGAATTCATGAGTTGCGGAATCTCCATTTGATCAAGCCAGTCGTTAATTAATTTTAAATCTTCTTTTGATGGAATAAGCTTTTGTTTTTGAAAACCACTATAAATGACTTCTTGAACCGTCATGGGAAAATTCGTTTTTGTATTTAATTTTTGGGGTAAATATCCCATGTGGATACCATCTTTGACTACGATATTTCCTGATGTAGGTTTGATTAAACCAACAAGTAATTTGACCAATGTTGTCTTTCCACTGCCGTTTGGTCCAATGATATGAAGAAAATCACCTTGATTAACATGGAAGTTAATATCATGTAAAACATTAAATTTTCCAAATGATACGGAGACGTTCTCATAATCAATCATAGTTATATAGTGACTAGAGCAATTTGCAATTGGCTAAAATTTCTTCCAAGCAAATCAAGATAAGTCACATTCCCTTCAAAGTCTGTTTTTGATATGTTTTCAAATGCATAAAGCTTTAATAAAGTTAAATCATAGTTTTCTAATAAGAGTTGAGCTTTAATCGTATCAGCTGCCTTAGGAAGTTCTAAATCCTCAATAAATAAATAATGTGTACCAGCAGCTTTTACTTCATTCGTAAATGTGATGAGTTCATTAGAAGTCAAATCTGCATCAGGCTTAAATTCCTGAAATAGTGGAACAACACGTAATCCATATCTTGCTGCAAAAGATCCGAATGCATTATGGCCAGCAAAATAGATGGTTGAACCTAAATAGGTATCCGTAGTGAAAAAATCAAATATTTGTTGACTCAAATTGTTGATCTCTGTAATGTAATTTTCTGCATTTTGACGATAGTATGTTTCATTATCTGGGTCAATAAGAACTATATTTTCTAAAATGGCTTGAATCAATTGAACAGTATTTGCTGGATCTGTCCAAAAGTGGATTGTATTTGCCTGAATTTCATCTTCAGTAAATTGAGTAGGGTATGGGAATTCAACATGCGTGTAATTTTGTGATAAATCCATAACAATCGTATCTGTTCCACCAATTGTATCTGGAGATTCAATCCAAGTATCGATGTCCTGACTGGTAAAAATAAACAGTTTAGACTCTTTGATTGATACTATATCTTGACTGGTTGCTTCATATTCATGAACTTCAGCACCAGGAGGTATAATTTGACTTACTGTCATTTTATCACCTACAATATGGCTAGCAAAATCGTAACCGGGAAACATCGTGGTTACAATATCAGTGTATACAACTTCTTTACATGAAGTCAAGATAAATAGTGAGAATAGTAAAAACACAAGGTATAAAATTCTTTTCATTGTTAGTCTCCTTATTGCAAATCATTCGCATTTACAGTATATCATATTATTTTCTTATTGCAAATCATTCGCAATTTATTTGTTAATTCATTAAAAAGAGCTATTTTCATTTAAAAAAATTGAAATCTTTATTAAAAAATGCTATACTATAGACCTAATGCTGAGTGGGATGATGATTTCCACTCATTTTATTGAGGTCAAAATGAATTTAGAAAAAATCAAACAAAAATTAATACCTATTATCAGTCGTAGCAATCTTTGTGTTTACAGTATTCGTACAAAAAAGGAATATGGTGAAAAGATTGTTGAAATCCTTTTGGATACAGATTCTATCGATATTGATACACTTGAAAAGATACATCTAGAGTTTTTAGAAACACTCACAGATGATGATATAGATCCAGATTATTTCTTAGAATTATCATCTTTAGGTGCAGAAAGACCACTCAATACCAAAGAAGAAACAATTCAAGCAATAGGGAAATACATTTATTTAGAATCACCTAAATACAAAGGCACTGGGACACTCATATCATTTGAAAGTGATATAATATTATTAGAAATTAACGACAAAGGTCGTTTCAAAAAAATCGAAATCAAATTTGATGACGCAAAGAAAATGCGTACAGCCATCAAATTTTAGGAGGATAACATGATCAGTAAAGAGTTTTTTAAAAATATTGAAGCGGTAGCAGAAGAAAAAGAATTGACTCATGACCAAGTCGTTGAAGCTTTTGAACAAGGCATGATTGCCGGATGTAAAAAGGCACATGATGTACGCTCATGCAGAGTTGAAATTAAGGAAGAAAAATATGAAATACTTGTTTATAAACAACATCTCGTTGTTGATGAATATAGTATTGATGCTGATAAAAATTATACTCAAATCTTATTAGCAGACGCAAAAGAAATCAATTCACGTTCTAAAGTTGGCGACATCTTAGAACAAAAGATTGATCCAAAAGATTTTGGTCATTTTGCTGTCCGTGATTTTAAGAGTAGACTTAATGAAACTCTAATCAATATGCAAAAAGAAAATTTATACAAACATTTTAAAGCTTACGAACACGAAATGATTACAGCACGCGTCATTGATGTAGCAGATGATCACTTCCGTTTAGATATTGGTAAAGATTTAACAACCTTGCTTCCTAAAAAAGAAGCTTTACCAAAAGATAACTTTCACATTGGTGACTATGTTCGTGTTTATGTTTCAGATGTTGAAATGAAGACGAAGTGGCCAAAAGTGTTTGTTAGTCGTTCACATCCTAGTTTAATCATCCGTTTACTTGAAAGTTTTATCCCAGAAATCAAAGATGGAATCATTGAAGTCATGGGTATTTCACGTGATCCAGGAGATCGTTCTAAAATTGGTGTGAAATCAAATGATCCTAAAGTTGATCCAATTGGAGCGTGCGTCGGTGAAGGTGGGTCTCGTATTCGCGAAATCGTTAAAGCACTCAGCGATGAGAAGATTGATTTGTTTAGATGGAGTGACAATGAAAAGGAATTAATTGCAAATGCACTACAACCTGCAGAAGTTGTTGCTGTAACGCGCGTTAATCCTAAAGAAAAGAACGCACTTGCTATCGTTCCAGACAATCAATTATCACTTGCAATCGGTAAACTTGGACAAAATGTTAAATTAGCTGTTCAAGCTTGTGGCTGGAGCATCGACATTAAGTCGGAAACAATGGCACAAGGTGAAGGCATTTTATATTAAGTAATAATGAGGTGACTCTATGACAAAAGTTAAAAAGATTCCAATGAGAACATGTGTTGTAACAAAAGAAGTCTTACCTAAAAAATCATTGGTTCGCATCGCTGCAACTAAAGAAGGACTTGTTTCAATCGATCTGAATGGAAAGGCACCAGGCCGTGGTGCATATTTAAAACTGAGCAAAGAAGTTATACTTCTTGCAAGAAAAAATAAGGCTTTAGATAGAAAACTCGAAGCCACAGTTCCCGAAGAAATTTATGAAGAATTATTGAGTATGACAAATGAATCATAATGTTGGTCTTGCATACCGTGCAAGAAAAGTAACTGTTGGTACAGAGTTAACACTAACAGATCTTAGAAATGGTAAAGTTTTTCTTGTGATACTGGCTCAAGATGCCTCTGATTTAACTAAAAAGAAGGTACATGATAAAGGCAAGTTTTATAATGTCGAAATCATCGAATCTCTAACATCTTTAGAAATCTCACAAGCTATAGGAAAAAAAGACATCAAAGTTATTGGTATAACCGACAGGGGGTTTAGTCAATTATTGATGAATGAAAAAAGGAAGTGATTGTATGCCTGCAAATAATAAAAGATATACGAATAAAAAAAATGTGAACAAAAAGCCGACATTTCATAAAAAAGAAGTCAAGGTTGTTGGCGAAAAAATATTTATCTACAAACCTGATATGAATGTTGCTGCTGTAGCAGAAGGATTGAACATATCAAATGCAGCAATGATTAAAAGATTGATGCAATTAGGCTTAATGGCGAGTATTAATCAAGTCATTGATCGCGATACGATTGAAGTTATTGCACTTGACGAAGGATACGAAGTTCGTGATGAAGTCATCACTGATGTGACTCGGTTTGATGAAATGCAAATTGTTGATGATCCAAATGATATGGTTAAAAGACCTCCAATCGTTACCGTTATGGGTCACGTTGACCATGGTAAAACAACTTTACTTGATGCGATTAGAAAGTCAAGAGTCGTTGAAGGCGAAGCTGGTGGAATTACACAGCATATAGGTGCGTATCAAGTCATCAGAAATGGTGAACCTATTACGTTTATTGATACTCCAGGTCATGCTGCATTTACAGAAATGCGTGCTCGTGGAGCTAAAGTTACAGATATCGTCGTTCTAGTTGTCGCAGCTGATGATGGCGTCATGCCTCAAACCATTGAGGCTTTAGATCATGCAAAAGCAGCTAAAGTTCCAATTATCGTTGCCGTAAATAAAATGGATAAAGCATCTGCCAATCCAGAACGCGTCATGAATGAATTATCAGAAAAAGGATTGATTCCTGAAGCATGGGGAGGTTCAACACCATTTGTCAATGTTTCAGCACTTAAAAAACAAGGTCTAGAAGAATTGCTAGATGTCATTCAATTGATGAGTGAAATTGATGAATTCAAAGCGAATCCAAAAAGATTGGCTAAAGGTACTGTCATTGAAGCAAGTCTTGATAAAGGTAGAGGTGCAGTTGCAACTTTAATTGTTGAAACAGGGACTCTTAGAGTTGGTGACTATATTGTTATAGGTAATACCTATGGTAAAATCAGAACAATGCAAGATGATTTAAAACGACGTTATCAAGAAGCGAAACCTTCTCAACCAATTGAAATTACTGGTTTAAACGAAGTGCCTCAAGCTGGTGATATTTTCATGGCCTTTACAGATGAAAAAGTAACGAGACAAATTGCTGATGAAAGACAATCTAGACAAAGAGATGGAGAATTAAAATCCGTTAAGAAAGCATCCTTAGATAACATGCTTGGTGATTTAGAAAGTTCTGAAAAAGTACTTAATATCATCATCAAAGGTGATGTTCAAGGTTCAATAGAAGCATTAAAGAATTTATTAGAAAAAATTGATATTGATGGTTTTCATGTCAATGTCGTTAGATCTACAGTCGGTGCCATCACTGAAAGTGATGTTACACTAGCAAATGCTTCCAATGCAGTTGTTATCGGTTTCAATGTACGCCCTGCTTCTTCAGTTAAACAAGCTGCTGATGCTCAAGGTGTTGAAATCAGACTATACAGTATCATCTACCGTGTTGCAGAAGATATCGAAGCTGCTCTCAAAGGCATGTTACAGCCAACATTTGAAGAAATCGTTACTGGACAAGCTGAAATTAGAGAAACATTTAAAGTATCTAAAATTGGTACAATTGCTGGTGGTTATGTTACTGATGGCGTCATCAAAAGAGATGCACTAGTACGTGTCCTTCGCGATGGTATTGTCGTTTATGAAGGCAAACTTCAATCATTGAAACGTTTTAAAGATGATGTGAAGGAAGTCAGAACAGGATTTGAATGTGGATTCTCAATTGAAAACTTCAATGATATTAAGATTGGTGACGTGGTTGAGGCTTCACAAATGAAAGAAGTAGAGGTGGACTAAATATGTCTATTACAACCGATCGTTTAGCGAGTTTGATTCAAAGAGAGCTTGCATCTATTGTCAATACAAGTGTTAGAGATAAAAGCTTTGGTTATATCAATTTAACCGAAGTCAAAGTTACAAAAGATAACAGTTTTGCAACCATCTATTACACCATTTTAAGTGATGATCCTAAAATCATTGAAAAAGCACATTTAGCAATTGATGAAAGCAAAGTTTTGATCCGTATGGAACTTGCAAAGAAGATTAATAACATAAGAAAAATTCCTGATCTCGTATTTAAATACGATGAGGCGTTAGCTTATGGTAATAATATTGATAAAATACTCAAAACATTAAAGTAACCTAGGTTACTTTTTTTCTATAATCGATGTTATAATAAAAATGGGTGAATTTATGTTTGCAAAGGTCATTGTTGATATCAAACACGAAGAAGTAAATCATTTTTTCGACTATATCATACCTGAAGCCTTTCGGGTCTTTTTGGAACGTGGGATGCGCGTTATTGTTCCCTTTGGAGCACAAACAAGAATGGGATATGTTGTTGAAATCATAGAAAAGAGTGATGATGCTACAAAAGAAATCATTGATGTCATGGATGCTGTACCTTCAATCAATGAAGAAACATTTTTGTTAATTGATTCGATTATGGCTTATGCACCAAACCTTTACAGTTCTATTTTTTCTACTGTACTTTCCAATGCATTACAAATGGACTACAATAAAGAGGTTACATTATTAGATGCCAATGGTATGCCACAAGACATATTGAGCTTCTTTAATACCAAAGGTATTTGGAGATTGAAAAAGAAAGATCAAATTTTCTATCCAAGATTAAAAAAGTTAGTAGAACAGAAATTAATTTCTATCCGAACAGTGATTAAACAAAAAGGTCAGACAAAGACTGAAATCAACTATACATTCAATGAAGATCACGATTATCCAAAGATTGACAAATATCCATTGATTATGGATTTATATATGAATAAAGCCATGTATTCAAGAAAAGAATTGATTGATCTTGGTGTATCTCCAAGTCAAATTTCAACATTGGAAAAACATCGAGTTTTACTTGTAGAAATCATGGATAAAAATAGAGATATTGTCCATCAATTTAAGCTCGAAGATAAACAGGTTGAACTTAATAAAGAACAAATTCATGCAGTCAATGAAATGAAATCATCTCTTAATCAAAATCAGACTTTTCTACTTAAAGGTGTGACTGGTTCTGGCAAGACCGAGGTTTATTTAAATGTTATTGAGCAAGTGATTAAACTGGGAAGACAGGTATTAGTACTAGTACCAGAAATTACTTTAATTGCTCCAATGGCACAACGATTGAAATCTAGATTTAGTCAAGTTGCAATCTATCATAGTGCCTTAAGTAAGGGTGAACGATTCGATCAATACAAGATGATTGAAGAAAAAGAAGCTGCTATTGTTTTAGGAACAAGAAGTTCAGTCTTTCTCCCTTTAGAATCATTAGGGTTGATTATTATTGATGAAGAACATGATGCATCTTATGAACAATCCGAAGGAGTCTTTTATGATGCGAAACTTATCGCACAAGAGCGTACAAAATACCATCATATACCACTTATTTTGGGTAGTGCTACACCAAGTATCGTTTCGATGTATAAGGCCTTAAATCATGAATATGAGCTTTTAGAATTGACACAAAGACCACTGAATATCGCGATGCCTAAGATCAGTTTGGTCGATATGAAAAAAGAATTAGAATTAGGAAATACATCAATATTTTCCACTCAATTATTAGAAGCGATGAAAAATAGATTAGACAAACACGAGCAAACAATGTTATTGTTTAATCGTAAAGGTTACGCACCATTTGTTTTATGTAAACAATGTGGTGATGTTCCTAAGTGTCCACATTGTGATATTTCATTAACTTATTATAAAGATAAAGGGACATTAAAATGTCATTACTGTGGATTTGAAAAACCATTTCAATCAAGTTGTGAAGTTTGTGGCCAAAACGCTGTTAAAGAAGTTGGTGTCGGTATTGAATACGTTGAACATGCTTTGCAAAAAGCACTCCCTCATGCACGTATTTTAAGAATGGATGCGAATGTTACGACTCATAAAGGTAGTCATGAAATCATTTGGAATGAATTTATGAATGAAAAAGCAGATATCTTACTTGGTACACAAATGATCGCCAAGGGTTTGGATTTTCCTAAAGTTACTTTAGTAGGAATTTTGATGGCTGACTTATCGCTTAAAGTACCTAGTTATAAAGCAAGTGAACAAGCCTATATGCTGTTTACTCAAGTCTCTGGTAGATCTGGCCGTCTATTGCCTGGTCAAGCCATCATACAGGGTTATGACTTAGATCATTATGCGATTAAAAATGTTTTAAATCATTATGAAGATTTCTATAGAGAAGCTATTTACTATCGTAAGCTATCAAACTATTTACCCTTTAAACAAACAGCACAAATCTTAATTGAAGGTCATGAATATTTGAAGACTTATCAACAAGCATTTTTACTCAGAAAGAGATTGGTTGCTATTGGATATGATGTCCTTGGTCCAACACCAGCGATGATCAAAGTGATTAAAGATCAATTTAGGTTTACACTCACTTTGAAATATGATGGTTTAAACCAACAACTTGTATTTGATCAAATTAAGATGTTAAGAACAAAAGAAATAGAAATGAAATACTATCCGACTCTGGATCATGTGTAGGTGATAATATGAAATTAGTTTTTATGGGTACTCCTTTATTTTCAGTTCCAATTTTAGAAACATTAATTCAACACCATGAGGTACTTTTGGTTGTTACTCAACCTGATAAACCTGTAGGTAGAAAGAAAGTCATCACAGAATCTCCAGTTAAGAAGATTGCTACAACTCATCAAATTCCAGTCTTTCAACCAGACAAGTTGAGAGGTGATTATCAAAAGATTCTTGATTTGAAACCTGATTTAATTATTACAGCTGCTTATGGACAGATGCTACCTAAAGCATTGATTACTCAAATTGAAGCAATCAATGTTCATGGATCATTGCTTCCTAAATATCGCGGTGGAGCCCCCATTCAATATGCTCTATTTGATGGTTTAAAAGAAACGGGAATATCGATTATGTTCATGGCTTATGAAATGGATAGTGGAGATATTATTGAGCAACAAAAATTAAGGATTGAAGCACATGATGATTATGCATCTTTGTCTCATAAATTGAGTATTTTAGGAAGTAAGATGATCATCAACGTCTTAGACCAATATCGTAAAAACAAAATCTCTAGAACTCCACAAGATAGAGATTTAGTCACCTTTGCATATACCTTAAAAAGAAATGATGAATTGATTAGCTTTAATCAGACCTCTAAAGCAATCATCGATCGCATCAGAGGATTATCACCTGAACCAGGTGCTCATGCTTACTTAAGAAATCAGTTAATCAAGTTCTACAGAGCAACAAATAGTGATATAATAGACAGTGAAGCAATACCAGGAACTGTACTTGAAAATAAGAAACGTTTGGTTATATCAACTTTAGATGGTTCGATAGAGATTTTAGAGATTCAAGTACCAAGTAAAAAACAAATGGCAGTAAGAGATTTTCTAAATGGACAAAGTATCATCAAGATGGGTGATATCTTCATAGAAGGGAATGAATAAAATGGCTGGTCACGACAAAAACAAAAAAATTATATTCACAAGACAAGAAATGTTTGATTTTAACAAAAAAACTTTACTTAAACGTGGTGTTACATTGGAATCAATTGCTGAAATAACCTTTCAGCAACAATCTAAATATACAGATGACATCTCTAGAGAGATCTGTTTAGAATCAGTAGAAAAAATCTTGTCTTTAAGAGATGTGTTCCACCATGTACAATTAGGTTCAGAAATTGATAGATTGGCTGAAGAAGGATTGTTTCAAGGCCCTATACAAGATATCATCTATGAAGATCTTGGTTTATTTGGCATAGATGAAACGATGGGACTTGAAGTTGCTGGTTTATATGGAACAATTGGTCAAACTAATTTTGGTGATATTGATGTCAATAAACACGGTATTGTAAAAAGATTAAATGATGCTGGTAAAGAAGATGGCATTTGCCATACATTCCTTGATGATATCGTTGGTGCAATTGCAGCAGCGGCTTCAACAAGAGTAGCACAAGTCATGAACGAAGATTTAGCACACGAAGACATTGGTGTTAAAAGATTTAGTATTTTTGATATATAAGAATAGGATGATGATGCGTGGCAAAACCTGAAAAGCATAGTATTTGGAATATAAAAGCACTTGGCAAAAATATCTTTGCTAAGTTTTTTGGTTTTGAACAAGGCGTAGACATCACCAATGATACTGCAGTGCTTTATCGTAGAAATGTTGTTATTAAAAATATTATTTTCTTATCAAACTTAATGTATTCAATTATTTTATTAGCTTTATCCTTGAGTGTAGGATCGCAAGTCTCAGACTGGGTCATAACACTCATCGCATTCCCACTAACATATGTAATCAATAAAATGCTAAAAAAGCTCATTAACATGGATCCAAATGATAAAACAAAACAAAGTGTGGCAATGTATGTTGCAGCATTTTATATTTTCTTTTCATCTATTTTAATTTATGCAAGATTATATCAAAATGTTTATTTCACTACAGGTGCTTATATATTGATCTATTACTCAATCGTCGTTATTTCTTTGTACCAAGAAAAAAGGTTATTGAGCAGTAGCTTTCAAGCCATATTAGCTCTAATTACAGCCATTCATCTCATATGGACATATAATGTTCATTCAATGGCAAACGGACAAACATTTGTTGAGTTTCTACCTTCATTTATAAGATCTTACGAATTTAAAGATATCTTATTAAGGACTCTCTTATTCATATTGTTCTATTTTGTAGTCTACGCAATTGTCTCTATGGGACAGTACATGCAAGAAGAAAGAAAAAAAGAATTGATTAAAAGAAGACAAGTACAAGGAGATTTCTCTCATATTGTTGGTGATTTATTCTCAGTCGTCTTTTCTAGTTCTTATACCTTGATGGATAAAAGACATGCATATCAAGTTCAATTGATGAGCGAGAAACTCGCGAATAATTATGGGCTTCCTCAAGTTAAAATAGATGAAATGAATATCTATTCAATGGTTCACTTGCAATATCAAGAGATTAAAAATCTCTTAAATGATATGAACAGTTTTGATGAACAGTCCTATGATATCTTAAAAGAAAAAACAGAGCTTGGATCTAAGATTGCTAAACGAATGCAGTTGGCTCAAAAGTGTGAAGATATAGCAAGAGCACATATTGAAGATACGGCAAATGAAAAGTTTCTAAAAGAAATGCTAATCATTCAGCCAGACATTGTTGCTCAAATCATCTTACTTGCAGATTTATACATCACGATGCGTGGTCCAAAATCGTATAAGAGACCGATGGCACATAATATCGTGATGAAACTATTTCAAACTGAACTTGCAAACTACTTTGATTATGACTTAAAGGAAAGATTCCTTAAATTTCATGATGAATTTGGAGACATGTACAATAACTTCTAATCTTTAAATTCAGGATACAAATATATTGACTTTTACAACGATTTAATGTATTATAAATGAGCAATTAAAAATAATAAGTTAACTTATTCAGAGCTATGGAGGCTAGTGACCGACGAAGTAGCAGCAACCTATTTAATTAGGTGCTTATCACGAGGGGTATAACCCATCAATAAGGAAAATCCAAAAATCGGCGCTTTTCCTTGGGAAAGCGCATTTTTTTTGAAATCAGGAGGAAAGAAATGAGAAAATTATTTAGTAGTGAATCAGTGACCGAAGGTCACCCAGACAAGGTAGCTGATCTGATATCAGATTCAATTCTAGATGCATGTCTAGAACAAGACCCAGAATCAAGAGTCGCTTGTGAAACAGCTGTTACTACCAATTATGCTTTATTATTTGGTGAAATCACAACCAACGCAAAAATTGATTATGAACAAATCATTAAACAGGCTATTCGTCGAATTGGTTATGAACAAGATGGTACTGGATTTAATGCTGACCATGTTATTGTTGATGTTAGACTTAAAGAACAATCAACTGATATAAAAATGGGCGTTGATCATTCAGAACATAAAGAACAAGGAGCTGGAGATCAAGGATTCATGTTTGGATATGCCAACAATGAAACAATTGCTTTAATGCCACTACCTATATATTTGGCACATAGACTTGCTGAACGTTTAGCATATGTTAGAAAAAATGGAATCATAGAAGGACTTCGTCCTGATGGAAAAACACAAGTTACTGTCGAATATAATGAGCAAAATTATCCAATCAGCATTCATACGGTTGTTTTATCAACTCAACATGATGAACATTGGACTCAAGAAGCACTTAAAAAAGAAATACATCAACATATATTAGAACCAGTGCTTTCAGGATATGACACAACAAACACAATCTATCAAATCAACCCTACGGGAAGATTTGTCATTGGTGGACCAGATGGAGATGCTGGACTTACAGGTAGAAAGATTATCGTTGATACCTATGGTGGATATGCACGTCACGGTGGCGGTGCCTTTTCAGGTAAAGATCCATCCAAAGTGGATAGAAGTGCAGCTTACATGGCAAGATACATCGCTAAAAACATTGTAGCTTCAGGCATCGCAGATGCTTGTGAAATCCAAATTGCTTATGCAATTGGTGTTGCTGAACCTGTGAGTGTTTATATCGATACTTTTGGAACTGAGAAAGTTGAGATTAGAAAAATATACGATGCAGTCAAAGAAAATTTTGATTTAAGACCTGCAGGAATCATTAAGACTCTAGACCTGAAACGTCCTATATATGCACAAACATCTGCATATGGCCATTTTGGAAGAGAAAATGATTTATTTTCATGGGAAAAAATCGATAGGATTGCAATATTTAGAAAACTATTATAAAATGGTTATGGTGATGATATGAATAACTTAGAATTGATAGAAGAAAAGCGCTTAAAAATATATAAAACATATAAGAAAATCAGAAAAAAAGCATTAATATTTTTAATTCCTGCGATTCTTTTTTTCATTTTATTTACGGTCCAACCTATATTCGCATTTATTGGTGTTATATTAGTGATTCCTGCGATGTATTTTTTCTCTGTAGCTTTTAAACAACTTCAAGGATTTAGAGTAATCATAAAAGATGAATTAGTGACAACTTTGTTGAAAGAGCAATTTGAAGATGTTTTCTATGATCAGCATGCATCAATACCTGTTTCAAGAATTGTTGCTACTGGTATGGTGAAAAGACCTGATCGATCAACTGCTGAAGATTATATTAAAGGTAAATACAAAGGCGTTGGATTTGAGGTTTGTGATATAGACTTCAAAGAAAGAGTTGAACATAGAGACTCCAAGGGGCATGTAACAGTTACTTATGAAACATACTTTAAAGGACGTTGGTATATTTATACTTTTGATCGTACATTTGATGATGAACTAAGAATAGTCGAAGGTCATGGATGGGGAATCTCAAAGAAGAACCTTGTTAAAATTGATACCGAAAGTATTCCATTCAATAAAAAGTTTGCAATATTTGCTACAACTCAAGAATTTGGATTCTATCATATTACTTCAAGTATGATTGAAAAACTTTTAGAACTTGAAAAAATGCACCGTGGATCTATCCTTTATTACTTTGTAAACAATGAACTTCATATTGGCGTTAACGATCGTAAAGATTATATGGAAATGTCACTTAAGAAACCAATCAATGAAGAATCTATCAAAGCATTTATGTCTGATATCGAACTAATACCTGCAATCATTAATGAATTGCGGTTAGATAGTAGTAAGTTTAAGACTCTTTAGAAAGGAGAGAAAAGAATATGTGGATTTATTATGTAATAGCAGCAGTAATCGTTTTATTAATTGTTTTTGGATGGGTGATCAGTACAACCAATTCATTTAGAACCATGTTAGTCAAGATCGATGAATCAGAATCAAGCATTGATATTGCGTTAACAAAACGTTTCGATTTGCTAACTAAAATGTTCTCTGCCACTAAAGGTTATATGAAGCATGAACAAGAAACTTTAACAAAAGTTATCGCTATGAGACAACCTGGTCATGGTGCTTCTATTCAACAGAAACAAGAATTTTCTAATGAAGTAACTAAAGGTTTGCAAGCACTTAATATTGTCGTTGAACAATACCCTGATTTAAAGGCTAATCAAAATGTCTTAAAATTACAGGATGTTACAATGGAAGTTGAAGAAAATCTTCAAGCTTCAAGACGCGTTTATAATTCAAACGTATCTTATTACAACCAAAAAGTTGTTGTGTTTCCTAGTAACATTATTGCGAATTGGAAGAAGTTTGCTAAACGTGACTTTTTCGAAGCTGAAACAGTTAAAAGAAGTGATGTACAATTTGATTTCTAATAGAACGCCGATGGCGTTTTATTTTTGCTCAAATCCTTTGATAAAGCCATTTAATCAAAAAGACTAGAACGATAATCTTTAAAGAGATTAGACTGGTCTTTTTTAATTATGTTAAAAATCCTTAAACGGTGTTATCTCTTGTAAAAATGCGCTTATTATAGTAATATAATAAAGAACGCAAAGGATGTGGGTGTATGTTTAAAAAGTGGTTTGATCCTAGTAAAAAAGAATTAAAAGATGCAAGAAAAATAGCTGATGTTGTTTTTTCTTATGAAAGTGACATGGCTAATTTATCTGATTTTGAACTCACTGCTAAAACAGAAACTTTTAGACAAAGATATAAAGATGGAGAAACTTTGGTAGATATTATGCCTGAGGCTTTTGCTGTTGTAAGAGAAGCTGCAAGACGTGTAACCGGATTATTTCCCTATTATGTACAGGTCTTAGGTGCTGTAGCAATATTCAATGGCAACATTGCAGAAATGAGAACTGGTGAAGGTAAAACTTTGACAGCAGTTATGCCAGCATATTTAAATTCACTCAATGGTGAAGGTGTTCATATCGTTACAGTCAATGAATACTTGGCGAAACGTGAAGCCGAAGGAGATATTGGAAATCTATTTAGATTTTTAGGCCTTACTGTTGGACTCAATACGAGAGATATTTCAAGAGAACAAAAGAAAGCAGCTTATGATTGCGACATCTTATATTCTACGAATAGCGAACTTGGGTTTGACTATTTGCGTGATCACATGGTTTTATATGCAAAAGACATGGTTGCACAACGTGGATTGAACTATGCAATCATCGATGAAGTTGATTCCATTTTAATTGATGAAGCTAGAACACCACTGATTATTTCAGGAGGTTCCAAAAATAATCATAACCTTTATCAAGCAGCAGATCGCTTTGCCAAATCCATAAGAGATGAAGATTTTGAAATCGATATAGAATCTCAGAGTATTGCTCTTACACCTTCTGGTATCCAAAGAGCAGAACAAATTTTTCAATTAGATAATCTATACGATTTAAAACATGTCACACTTGTTCATCACATCAATAATGCACTCCGTGCAAATCATATTATGTCCAGAGATAAAGAATACGTTGTCGATAACGGAGAAGTTTTAATTGTTGACCAATTTACTGGCCGTATTTTAAGAGGTCGTCAATTTTCTGAAGGTCTTCATCAAGCTCTAGAAGCCAAAGAAGCTGTTCAAGTCAAGAAAGAAACTGTGACAGTTGCTACGATTACATACCAAAATTTCTTTAGAATGTATAAAAAATTGTCAGGTATGACTGGTACAGCAAAAACTGAAGAAGAAGAATTTAGAGAAATCTATAACATGGATGTTATTGAAATTCCAACCAATGCTCCTGTGATTAGAAATGATGAACCTGATTATATTTATGCCAATCTTAAAGATAAATTTGAAGCACTTGTCGATGAAGTCGAAAAGCGATATAAAATTGGACAACCGATGCTAATTGGTACGATTGCTGTTGAAACTTCTGAAGATATTTCAAGAATGCTTAAAGCAAGAAGAATTCCTCATGAAGTGTTGAATGCTAAAAATCATGAAAGAGAAGCTGAAATTGTTGCTAAAGCCGGTTTAATGGGATCAGTTACGATTGCTACCAACATGGCTGGTCGTGGTACTGATATTAAACTTGGTGAAGGTGTTGTCGCACTTGGCGGTTTAGCTGTTATCGGTAGTGAACGACATGAATCAAGACGTATTGATAATCAGTTAAGAGGTCGTAGTGGACGTCAAGGAGACCCTGGATATTCAAGATTCTACCTTTCTGCTGAAGATGAACTTATGATGCGATTTGGTGGAGAAAACTTCAAAAACAGAATTGAAATGCTTGAACGTTTAAATACTTCAGGCGAAGCTTTGTCATCTAAGATGTTTTCACGCTTTGTTACGAGTGCTCAAAAACGTATTGAAGGCAATAACTATGATTCACGTAAACAAGTCCTTAAATATGATGATGTTCTAAGAAAACAAAGAGAAATCATTTATCAAGAAAGACGCAATGTTTTACTCTTCGAATCCATTGAGGGTGAAGTGCGTCGCACGATAGAAAATAGTTTAACAAGCAAATTGGATCAATTTATCCATCTTGTAAGCAAAAATCAATATGAAATTGATGATGATAATATCATTACCCAATTTAACGGTAATATATTTAAACCTGATACGATCCGTAAAGAAGATATTGAAAAAATGGATGAAGTTGAAATCAAAGCATACATTTTAGAACTTGCAAATAAAGAAATTGATTTCAAAAAAGAAAACTTTCCACCAGAAGTCTTTAATGAATTTTTAAAGGTGGTTATGTTACGTGTTATAGATACTTTCTGGATGCGTCATATAGATGCGATGAGTGAACTTAGACAATCTGTTTCTTTACAATCTTATGGACAACAAAATCCACTTGTCATTTATCAATCGGAAGGTCTTAGAATGTTTAATGAAATGATTACGAATATTTCATCAGATGTAACAAGATATGCACTACGTGCACAAATCCAATACAATGTTGAACGTGAGGCAGTTGTTAAGAATACTTCAACTAATGAAGGTCGTACAGATGCTAAACCTAAAAAACCTAAAGTAAGAAAAAATAGAAATCAACGCCAAATGCCTTGGCGATAAGGAAGTGATTTTGTGGAAACATATGAAGTTAATAAGGTCCTTGCAGGATTTAAGCAAAGCTTAGAAGATTTGACAAAAGCACTTCAACCCACAAAATTAGAAGAGCAATATCTTGCTTTGAATTTAGAAATGCAAAAACCAAATTTTTGGAATGATACAAAACAGGCAAAAAAATTAACTAAAGAAGCAACAGATATTAGACAAAAGTTAGATCATCTAACCACATTAGAAAAAAAATATAAGAATTTAATAGATTGGTTTGAAGTCAGTGAAGAAGGTTCTGAAGAATGGACCATTTTAGAAGAAGATATTGATACATTGCAAAAAGATGTCAAAGCATTCGAGATTGAAATCTTACTCAATGGACCTTATGACTCCAATAATGCTATCATTGAATTACATCCTGGTGCTGGTGGAACAGAATCTCAAGACTGGTGCGATATGCTATATAGAATGTATTCAAGGTATGCTCAAAAAAAGCGTTATAAGGTCGAAATTCTTGATTACCAATCAGGAGATGAGGCTGGCATAAAAAGCGTCACCATGCTTGTTAAAGGACCTTATGCGTATGGTTATCTAAAAGCTGAACGTGGTGTTCATCGTTTGGTACGTATTTCACCATTTGATTCAAATGCTAGAAGACACACATCATTTGCTTCTTGTGATGTTTTACCAGAAATAAATGATGATATTGATATCGAAATCAAAGATGAAGATATTAAAGTTGATGTTTACCGTAGTGGTGGAGCTGGTGGACAATCAGTCAATACAACCGATTCTGCAGTTAGAATTACACATTTAGCATCAGGTATTGTTGTCACATGTCAAAATGAACGTAGTCAATTAAAAAATAAAGAAGCAGCGATGAGTGTACTTAAAGCTAAACTTGTTCAAGAAGAAATCAAAAGACAAGAAGAAATGCTTCAAAATATTAAAGGTGAGCAAAAAGAAAATGCTTGGGGCTCACAAATTAGATCTTATGTATTTCAACCATATCAAATGGTTAAGGACCACCGGACCAATTATGAAGTTGGCCAAGTTGATATGGTTATGGATGGTGAACTCGATGGGTTTATCAATGCTTATTTAAAAGCTGGTGACGAACATGTTGAATAATGCAAAAGTACGTGAAGTATTAGAAATCACAGCAGGAGTCATCCTGCTGTCACTTGGTTTCTATTTTTTCTTATTGCCATTGAATCTTGTGATTGGTGGAGTGATGGGTGTTTCAGTACTTTTACAAGACATCATTTCTGTTAGTCTATTTATGTATATTGCCAATACTGTGCTTTTATTTATTGGACTAATCTTCTTAGGAAAAGTCTTTTTTGTCAAAACGATTTATGCGACATTGCTTTCTCCAACGATTATATGGATTCTTGAATTAACTATTGATAATAATTTTTTTATGCAGCACATGACCGAAAGTCCATTGCTTATTGGAGCACTTTTTGGTGGATTATTCCTAGGTTTAGGCTTAGGTATCGTCTTAAGAAGTAATGCAACAACAGGTGGTATTGATATCATCCAAAATATGATGAAAAAATATTTACATATTCCATTTTCTTTAGCGATGTACATTACAGATGGCATCATTATTTTTATTGCAATGTTGGTTAATTTCCAACTTGGACTTTATGCGGTTGGAGCAATGATTGTCAGTGGTATGATTATCGATCGATTAGCGATTGAAGGGAAATCGGGGTTTACTGCTTTTGTTATTACAAATTTTAGTGATAATCTTCAAAAGGCGATCTATGAAAAACTGGAAAGAGGTATTACAAAGTTAAAAGTTGTAGGTGGCTTTTCAAATGAGCACAAAGACATGATTATTTGTACTGTTGATCGTATGCAAATCTACCAGTTTAAGCATTTAATCAAAGAAGTTGATCCAAGTGCATTCACTTTTGTGACAAGAACAAAAGAAGCGTTGGGACAAGGTTTTAGTCGGGAGGCTGCAATATGGCAAACAAAAAATTAGGTATTTTATTCTTAGTTAGTGTTGTTCTGGCTTTTATAGCAGGTTACTATATTTCTGTTGTGATTCCACCAACTCAAACTGGTTCAACAAACGATGTTTTTGATGAAATTACAACAAGTTTTAGAAATTTTTACTATTATGATATTGAAGATGCTGAAGTTCAAGATGCATTTATTGCTTCAATGAAAGCAATGATTGATTCTTATGCTGAATCCAATAATGATCCTTATACAAGATTGGTTGTTACACCTTTATCTGTGACACCATCAAGTGATGAGATGTTTATTGGCATCGGTATTGGTTTTCTCATGGAAGATCTTAATTTAAGAGTATCCTATATTTATGCAGGTGGAGCAGCTGATGGTCTAATCTATCCAAATGATTTAATTATTGGCATCGTTATTGATAGCCAAAATTTATATTTTGATACTTTAGGATCAGACACTGAAGTTTTATCATATTTATCTGGTGCTCTAGATGATACAAAAACACTCCTTGTTACGAATCCAGATGGTGATGAATATGAAGTAGCAATTACTTATATTGAAATACCAACTCCAACAGCTTATACAGTAGATTTAGGTGAAGCTAATATAGAATATATTAAAATTACCAATTTTTCTGGATATATTCCAGATGTTACACCAGGCACAGCTAAAACTTTTAGTGATATATTAAATGAACTTGAGGTTGATAATTTAGATATTGATAGTGGAACAAAAACACTCATTATTGATTTAAGAGATAATCCAGGAGGATCCCTTTCTGCATTACACAATGGTGGAAATACCTCAGTCATTCCAGGAATTACTCAACAGTTATTAACGAATAATGTTGAAACACCACTATTCCAAATGATTCCTAAAAGTGGCGTTGCTTCTAGCTTTTATGGTAGTTTAACAGTACCCAAAGGTTATGATATTGCAGTACTAGTCAACGAACGTTCTGCATCTGCAGCTGAAGTTTTAGCAGCAGTTCTCAATACTTATGGTGGTTATCCATTATATGGCAATTTTACTTATGGTAAAGGTGTTTTCCAAAATACACTTAATCTATATGATATTAATGACATAAGATATTCATTGGTTTATACAGAAGGCGAATGGTTCTATGATGATGGAAAAAATGTTGCTGAAGATGCTCTAGATGTCAATATCATTGAACAAGAAGGCATTAAAGCATTCAATATGCCGGTTTATAATGGAGAAGTATTATTTAATCAAGTTGCATTAGAGCTAGGTGATTATCAAGCATTCCTAAATTACTATTATGACTTAAGTGGTTTGAGTATGCTCAGAACGGATGGATATTTTGATTCAGCTACTCAAAATTTAATTGAAGATTTTCAACTCGAACAAAATCTTGTTGTGACGAGCATCTTAGATCGCCAAACAGCGATTCGTATCCATGAAATATATTCTGCAGACCTTCAGGATTTAAACAAAGATGTTCAGTTGCAGACCTTAATTGACTTAATCAATTCATCCCTATGAAAACGATCAAAGAGATAGAGAAAAAAACTAAATCTTATCAAGTTCTATTTGATGATGAATGGGTATCTATTGAACCTGAAATATTTTTAAAGTTTCGTTTAAAACTGCTTCAAACATTTGATACAAAATCATTTCAATCTTTGATCATAGAAAATGACTATGTTCATTATGATAAATTAGGGATCATCCATCTTAAAAAGATGCAAACGACTAAAGAATTAAGTGATTATTTAAGATCAAAAGGTGCGAAAGAAGGCATCATTAAGCAACTCGTTACAAAATATACGGAGCGTAAATATCTTGATGATTTCACTTATGCTAAATTTTTTGTGCAATTAAAACAAGCCTCACTTAGCCCACAAATGATTCATAATCAACTAAGAGAAAAAGGCATTTCGCATGAAATGATTGAGGGCTTTACTAAGCGCATTGATGAGCAAGGCATATTAAGCGAACAAATACCCAAAAAGCTTAAGACCATAAAAAATAAATCAAAAAGACAGGTGATTCAGACGATTAAAGGATATTACTTAAGAAAAGGATATTCTTCAGAGGTTGTAGAAGCACAAATAAAGAAATCATTATCTCTGTATGATGTTAATGAAATCGAGCTCATCAAAAAAGAATATGCAAAGCTTATCAAAAAGAACATGCGTAAAGATGATCCAGACATCGAACATAAGATCATCCAAAAAATTTATGCAAAAGGATTTAAAATTGAAGATATCAAGAAAGCAATTCAATC
This sequence comes from Bacillota bacterium, assembly GCA_018817915.1. GTDB lineage: Bacteria > Bacillota_I > Bacilli_A > Acholeplasmatales > Acholeplasmataceae > Peloplasma. Next base: position 45,513 of record JAHISX010000023.1, on the reverse strand, counting down.
ATAGACAAGCTCAATACATGATAAAATCATGTTAAGAGCTTTTTTATATAAAGGTGATGAAATGAAACTTTGGAAAAATGGATTTTTTCATACGATGGTTAATGAAAATGAAATCAAACAACAAATGGCAACCCACAAAGGAAAAATTATAGGATTTGATGAAGAAATCAATCATCTTGATTTCGATGAAATTATTGATCTAAAAGGTCATCATGTTTATCCTGGATTTGTGGATGCTCACTTGCATTTATTAGGCTATGGACAAAAATTATCGAGACTAAATTTGATACAGATCAAAGATCAGTCTTTAGTAATCGAAACACTGATTCATCACTTTAATGATCAACCCTTGTTTGCAGAAGGGTATTTTGAGTGTGGAATAACTAAGAAAGAACTGAATCAAATAAGCAAAGACATCCCCATTTTATTAAGACATAATGACTACCATACGATTACGACAAATGATGCTGTACTCAAATTGATCAATCAAGAACATTCGAATGGTGTATTAACTGAAGAATTAGCAGAAATGGCTATGAATATTTTCCCAAAACATACTGAACATGGGCTAGAAGAGATACTGAAAAAGTCTATAAAAAGCTTATATCATTACGGTATAACTGGTGGTCATAGTGATGATCTTTACTACTTTAATGGATTTACTCAAACACTCAAGGTCTTTGATACTGTATTAGAGAAAATGCCATTTAGAGCACACTTATTATTGCATCATATGGTCTTAGATGATTTTGTTCATTCTAGAAGAATGGCCTTTAATCAAACGCCTTATTTACAACTAGGAGCTGTTAAGATGTTCTATGATGGTACGGTTTATTCAAAGACTGCACTCATGAAGGTACCATATAGAGATAGCATATCAAATGGTATGAGAATTCATAGCAAATCTGAATTTGTTGAAATCATCCTAAAAGCTAGAAAACTCGGGTTAACAGTAGCCATTCACGTAATAGGTGATCAAGGACTTATAGAAGTATTAGAATTACTAAAAGCAAACCCACCAAAAACAGGATTATATGACAGGTTAATCCATACACCATGGATGGATGATCAAGCGATTTTGATGATGAAAGATATGCCAATAACTTTAGACATCCAACCCCAGTTTTTATCGAGTGATCTACCTTGGGCACTAGATTACTTCAGCATCAAGCCTCAATATGCTTTTCCTTGGAAAACATTGTTAAACAATCATATTCATTTAGCAGGAAGTAGTGATGCACCGGTTGAAATACCCAATCCTTTATTAGGCATCTATTCAGCAATTAAAAGACAATCTGACCACAACCATCAAACCTATTCTACTCATGAATCGTTGACACGTTTTGAAGCCATTGGGTTATATACTAAAGGAGCCAATTTTTCAACGATGGATAACACTAGAGGATACTTGAAAAAGGGGTTTATTGCAGACTTTTCAATTTTTATAGATGATTTATTAAAAACAAACCTTGAAAACCTTAAAAACACATTATTGTATGAAACGGTCATTAATGAACATATTGTGTATAAAAGAACATAGAATATCATGATATCTAAATCTATAAGTCGTGTCTTTTGACATATAACGGTTTAGAAATTATAATTATACTAGCAATAAATCAATGCACTATAAGTGACTTGCTAAGGAGAATAGATGAGATTAGAGATTTGGTTAGACTACTTGAGCCCTCTTTGTTATAAACAACAAAAAAGTGTAGAAAAGCTCTTAAAACTCTATCAATTTAAGGATTTAGAATTACTCTATCGAAGTTATGAGATGATTCCTTTTTTTATTCCTCATGCAGACTGTTCTTTTCATACAATCATGAGCAAACATCACGTGATCAGTCTTGAAGAAGCTGAGCGCTTCACAGCTGAAATTCATCCTAATCTTAAACCAGTATCTGTCATTGATGCACATCGTCTATCTCATTTAGCAAAAAAAGAAAATTGTTCTTTGGCTTATAACACAAATGTATTTAAAGCTTTTTATGAAGAACATAAGGATATTAGTAATCATCAAGTACTACTTGATATTGCGATTCAATCAGGTATAAATGAAGATGAAGCACGTTTGGTTTTGTCCTCAGATATGTATTTAACTCAAGTTCAATCCAATCGTGAAAATGCGATTGTTAAAGGTATATTTGAATTGCCACATATCAGAATTGATGGTAAACATCGATTGAATGGTTATCATGATGATCAAGCACTTATGGATCAATTGATTCGTGCCAGTGCACAATATGTTAAGAATGATTACTGCGAAGGTGAGAATTGCCATAGAAAGAAGACACATTAAGTCTTTTTTTTATGTGATTGATAGTATTTTTTGCGCATTTATGGTATAGTATGTAAGGTTTAAAAAGAATTGAGGAAAAAAATGAATATTTTATTTAACGATTTACCGATTTTAGAAGAAACGAAACAGGCGATAGAAAGCCTAGGGCTAGTGGAAACGACAGCGATACAACATCACGCGATTCCCAAAATGCTAGAGGGCCAAGATTTAATTGGCCAAGCTCAGACTGGTACAGGCAAAACATTTGCTTTTGCGATACCAATCTTAGAACAAATCAATGCCAATGAAAAAACAGTTCAAGCATTAGTGATTTGTCCTACAAGAGAGCTAACGCTTCAAGTTTATAAGGAGTTCTTGAAACTCATCAAGTTTAATAAGGCTGTAAGAATCACATCAATATTTGGTGGAGAATCTTACAACAAACAGTTTAAGGCTTTAGCAGAGCATCCACACATCGTTGTAGCTACTCCAGGTCGTACAATTGATCACTTAAATCGTGGTACAGTTGATTTTAGCAATTTAAAGATCTTAGTTATGGATGAAGCAGATGAAATGCTAAAAATGGGATTCCAAGATGATTTGGAAACATTACTAAAAGATACACCTAATACTAGACAGACTGCATTGTTTTCAGCAACCATCCCACCATTCATTAGAAAGGTTGCACAAAAGTATCAAAAGAATCCTGCAATCATTCAAATTGAAACGCCAACGTTAACAGTAACAAAAACCGATCAGATTTATTACATGGTTAAAAAATCAGATCGTGATCAATTGTTACTTAGAGTCTTGGATTACCATGATCCAAATTCAGCAATTATCTTTTGTAACACCAAAGTTGATGTTGATGGTTTATCAGCATTTCTACAAAAACACAACTACGAAGCTGATGCAATTCACGGTGATTTAAAACAAAGTCAAAGAGACTATGTTATGGGTCGTTTTAGAGCGAAAAGATTGAAGTACTTAATCGCAACAGATGTTGCTGCAAGAGGCTTAGATATCTCTCATGTAGACATGGTTATTAACTATGAAATTCCATTTGAAGATGAAATTTATGTGCATCGTATTGGACGCACAGGCCGTGCAGGAAAATCAGGGATGTCCGTATCTTTAGTCTATCCAAGCTTACGTGGAAAACTTGCTATGATTGAAAACTTTATCAAGATGAAGATTACGCCTAAAGACATTCCAACAGAAGAAGATATTTACAAGAAGAGTGAAGAAAGAAACTATAAGAAAATCAAAGATGTTATCATCAAAAATGAAAACAACTACGATGAAATTATTGAACGTCTTCATGATGATGGATTTACAGATGATTCAATCATTCAAGCATTGTTATCAAAGATAACAGTCGAAAAGAAAACTTACGATCAAATCGAATCTCCTGCTAAAAAGAAAGGCGAAGACTTTAAATCTAAAGGTAGAAATGATTCTCGTGGTGGTTCAAGAGATAGAAGAGATTCCAGTGGTGAACCAAGAAGTAATAGATCAAGCGGTATTTACAAGAATGTAGTTATTAATTTAGGCAAAGAAGATGGACTTCGTCCTGTTCAAATGCTCGACTATTTCAAGAAATATGCTGACCTGTATCCTAAGAATGTTGGAGACATCATCGTCAATCAAAATGACACCGAATTCCAAATTCATCCAGCTGCAATCAAGCGTTTGGATGAGCTTAATGGAAAGATGTATAACGGTAAGAAAATCAAGATTAGTATGGGAAGAAACAAATAATACAAAAATAATAGAAAATATGTCTAATTCATGATACAATTATTATGAAATTCATATTTTTTTTATTTTATTAAAATAAAGGAGGACCCGATGGCACATCTCTTTGAAAGAATCAACAGTAATTTTTTTAGTGTGCTTTCCTCCCCTAATAAAAAGATGTACATCGATTGTATTTTTATCATATACCGAGCAATTGATAGTATTGAAGATGCTTATCAGGGGGATAGAGAATTTATTGTTTCACGACTATCAGACTATTTTGATGAACAACCATCAGAAGAATTTGTTGATGTGGATGAAGATGAACCAGCAAGAACAGCAAGACAAAAAGCAGTTCACGTCATTAATGTCTTAAAGAAAAATGGTTGGATTGGTGAAGAAGAATTAGGAAACTATAAAACCTCGCTCAATTTATTTGATTATTCAATTCAAATTATCGATATATTAGAAAGTATTCAAAACAATCGTCAAACCGAGTATACAGGTGAGATATTCACCGTGTATTCCCTTTTGTCTTCTTTTAATCTAGAAGAAGGTATTGGTGTCTTAGAGCAAGCCTATCATAAAACCAATGACATCATTCGAAAACTCAAATCACTCAAAGCTAATATCTATAGATATTATTATGACATCACAAAAAAACAATCAAAACAAGATCTTCAAATGCTACTGGAAAAACTACTCATTGAATACAAACAAAACTTCTTCGATTCCGCTTATTATAATTTGAAAACAACCGATAGTTTACCAAGATATAAAAGAGCAATCTTAGAATCAGTTTCTAATATTAGAAATAGCGAAGAGATTATGGATGGCTTAGCATCCAATGTCCAAAGAATTAAAAGAATTGATGACTATAATGAAGCATATATCTATATCGAAGATCGTTTAAGATTTATCACAGATAGTTTTACAGCATTAGAACATCTTATCCTAGCAATTGATAGAAAGAATGAACAATATATCAGTGCTGCAGCATCTAAGATTCTATTTTTCACCAATCAATCAGATGATATTGAAGGTATATTCAACAGACTCTTCAGAATTGTTCTTGGTCAAAAGGATTTTGACTATGCTAAACTCTTCTTCTTAACTGATGCTAAAAATGTTGATACAGCATCACTTTACAATCAAAGACGAATGAGAATGGAAACAATCATTGAAGAAATCAATTTTGATGATAATTTAATTAGTGATGAATACCGTCAAGAAAAAATTAGAGCATTACTTAAGAATAACATCTATGGTAAAAAAGAAATTGATGAGCATGTGAGACAACTTTTAGATGGACATGCTTCAATGGAAGCAGCTCAAATCAATTTAGAAACTCAAGAAGATTTTGTAAGACTTATCTTAATCTTCTTATATTCAAAATCTGTTGGGATGCATTACGATGTTGAACCACTTGGTAAAGAATGCAAAAACAATTTTGTTACCTTTCAAAACTTTAGAATTAAAGAGGTAAAAGCATGAATAAAACAGCAGCAGCCAAACAATTTAATGATGTTTTCATTACATTAAAAGAGGGTGAAAAAACCATCTTTTCTCGTATTGTCAATAAACTTTTACAAGTCAACTTTTTAACAAAAAGAAAACCAGGAGATACAAATGATTATCGTTTCATCCTAGCATATAAGGAATTGTTTGAATCTTTCTTTGTATTAAGTGATTTTTCACTAAACATTTACAGAGAAGATGAAGTTGTGCATATTACAAATGATAGTTTTTACAATCATATGCGTCTAAGAAAAACCGAAAGTTTAATGATTTTAGTAATTCGTATTATTTATCAAAGAAAAAAAGATTTTGTTACTTTAGATGAAAATGTTGAAATCTTCTTACATGAAATTCATGAAGAATTAACTAGAATAGGATTTTTAGATCATAAGCGAATTACGAAAGATAAACTTAAACCAGCACTATCTTTTTTAAGAAACTATAATATCATCGATTTTATCGATAAAGGATTGCATGATGATGCACGTATCAAAATTTATCCAACAATCCTTTATGTAACCAATCTTGATAGCATTAAAGAGGTTGTCCAGAAATTGGAAGGTTATGTAGAAGGAGGTTCCGAAGACAATGAAGAAACTGACGAAGATTAAGTTAGTCAATTGGCATTTATTCTCCAATCAAACCATTGAGATTAAAGACAATGCTTTAATATCAGGTGAAAACGGATCCGGGAAATCTACGCTTCTAGATGCTATGCAATATTTATTTGTTGGTGGTAGAAGTGGTTCTAAATTTAATATTGCAGCAACAGATGATGCTAAACGTACGCTTGAAGGTTATATTCGAGGACGCATCGGGGCAGAAAATAAAGAGTTTTTAAGAAATGGTGATGTGGTCACACATCTTGCCTTAGAATTTTTTGATGAGCAAAGCAAGAAGTTTTCAGTCATCGGTTGTATTCTTGATCTCCCAAAGACTTCAGCGCTCAAGGAAAGATTTTATCTTTTAGATAATGTTTCCATTCATGACAGCCTATTTCTTGAAAAGAAATATCCTAGAGATTATAAGAGCATGAAAGCATATCTTAAATCATTAGATATTGAATTTACACCATTTGAGACACAAAAGAAATATCGTGATGCACTGGCTAGATTCTTTGGTATGGATGCTACGAAATATGCGCGCATATTGCCTAAAGCACTTGCATTTCGCTCAATCGATTTACAAGCCTTTGTCTTTGAGTTCTTGCTAGATGACGATCCAATTGATATCCAATCACTTAAAAATAATGTTGCACAACTTAAAAAGATTGAAATGCAAATTAAAAAGGATAGAGAAAAACTTGAAAAACTTGATCTCATTCAACAAACTGGCGAAGATATCACTTTAAACAAAGAGCAACAAGATATCAATAAATTGATTGATCAACTCAATTGGGTTGAAAAAAGAGAATCTTTCATTAAGCAAAATGAAGATAAGTTAAGTCAAATTGAAAAACGCTTAGATTATTTAAGAGAAGCTAAAGCTCAAATCGATGATCAAATCGAAGAAAACGATCGTGCCATCTTGAATTTAGAACGTGCTAAAAACGATAGTGATTTATCTAGAACATTAAGTTCATATCAAGAAGCTTTACAAAAGAAAGCTTCAGAATACGAAAGCCAAAGAGATGTTTTATCATCATTAAGAGACACTTTGCAAAAAGAATTTTCGACGATTAAAGAATTGATTAATCTATTGCCTAATACAACAATGAAGCAATTTGTTAGTTACTATCAAACAAACGAAGATCAACTATCTGCATCCGAACTTTCTCAGCAACTTTCAACTCTTAATACTGAAGTTCAAGCTTACTTACAAGCATATCATACTGAAAAAGACAAACTTGAAGCTGAAAAACGTGAATTATCAGAAGAGATTCGTGATTCTCAACAACGTCTTAATCAATTAAAACGTAATGTTAAAACATACCCTAATTATGTTGAAAACCTAATTCATGCAATCAATGATGGATTATCTAGTCACTATCAAAAAGAAATACGTGTTAGACCATTATGTGAATTGATTGAAGTCAATGATGAAAAATGGCGAAATGCAGTTGAAGGCTATTTGAATACACAAAGATTTGATATCATCGTAGATCCTAGTTATTTTAATGATGCTCTAGACATTTATGACAAGGTTAAATACGAGCAAAAAATTTATGGTGTAGGTCTTGTGAACACGCAAAAGCTTACAGCTTATGAACAACTTGTTCCAGGTACTCTAGCAGATAAAGTTACATCTGATCATACATATGCAAGATATTACATCAATATGCTACTCAACAATACATACTGTGTTGATGATCATCATGATTTAAAAAACTACAATCGCTCGATTACGCCAACATGTATGACTTATAGTAATCATACTGCGCGTCAAATCAACCCTAGAGTCTATGAAGTTCCTTTCATTGGTTCTGAAGCGACAACCATGCAAACAGAGATGGAATCTAAGCATTTAAGTAGCTTAGAAGCTAAGATGGATAAACTCTATGATATTACGGATAAAAACGATAAGATCATACGTTTGCTATCTCAAAGTAAATCCAATCAACTTGTACATCAAGGACAGATTAGATATTTTGACTTAATCAAGCAAACAAGAAGAGAATATACACAACTAGAAGAGCAAATCAATAGCCTTGGTAAAGATAAAAATATTGCTAAGCTTGAAGAACAAATTCAAAAAGCAAGAGATAATCGTAAACAATTGCGTATTGAATCAGAAAGCTTTGTTGGCGAGATTGCGACCAATCGTGATGAAAGACAACGAATCATAGATTTAATTGATGATATCAAAGAAAAGCTAGATGAATTCTCGATTGCACAAAAAGAACTTAGCCACAAGCATCCTGAAAAGTTGAGTTTGGCTAATACACAATTTTATGCACTCAAGATGAAACATCATCAAGACCATGACGCCATCACAACTTATCTTGCTCAATCTAATGTCAGCCTAAACTCACAAATTATTAAAGCTGGTGCGGATTTGATTAACCAAATGAAGAGTTATATTGATCTGTTCCACTTTGGTGCTTCACCAACCATGGATGATTTAGTCTATTTTGACCAAGAAGCTCATAAAATTAGAAATAATAACTTGGTTCGTTATGAACAAGAAGCAACAGAACTTCGCAGAAACTCAGAAATTGGGTTTAAAGAAGAGTTTGTTGGTAAATTGCGGGCAAGCATAGAAAATGCACAACAACAAATTGCTGAGCTTAATATCGCTTTAATGGGTAAGACATTCGGTTCAGATAGCTATCAGTTAATCTATAAAGCAAGTGATGACCCTGATTATAAGCTTTATTACCATATCATTATGGGTAATGAAGCCATAAGTAAACATACATTGTTTACAGAAGGTTTAACAAAGAAGAACGAAACTATATTGATGGAATTATTTGAAAAGATTGCATCTAATGATCCAGAATATGATATGCTTACTTATAAATATCTAGACTATAGAAACTATATGGCCTATGATATTGAAGTAACCAATAAGAATGGTAATAAATCACTTTTCTCCAAGGTTTCTAAGGAAAAGAGTGGTGGGGAAACACAAGTTCCATTCTATATCGTTATTGCTGCATCATTCCAACAACTTCTAACGAAAAATAGAAGAATTGATTCAGGATGTATCGTTTTATTTGATGAAGCATTCAATAACATGGATGAATCAAGAATTGATGCGATGATGAAATTCTACAATAGTTTAAGTATTCAATTACTGATTGCTGTTCCACCACAACGTGTTTCAAATATCATCAACTATGTCAATACAAGTTTAGTCATTGTTAAAGAAAACGACTATGCTATTGTTGAAACATTTAAAGATGATAGAATGATTAGAGTATAATAAAAAGATGGCTCTATTGGGCCGTCTTTTACAATAAAGAAAGAGTGAAAAAATGAAGAAAATTGAAGATAGTGATTTACAAAAATTAAAAAGTAGTTATGAAAAAAAACCGGTACAACAGGCATTAAGAAGAGTATTAGTGAAAAATGAATTAGCAAATCTTTTTGACAAACAAGAACAAAAACCTTTGACACAATTCCGTTTTTCAAACGAGATTAAAACCTTACCTGTAGCTAATCAAAAACAAAGTGGTAGATGTTGGATTTTTGCTGGCCTGAATATGATCAGGGAAGTGATTGCGAAAAAATATGATCTTAAGGATTTTGAACTTTCTCAAAATTATACAGCTTTTTGGGATAAGTTTGAGAAGATCAATTATTTCATCGAAGCAATGGATGATTTCTTAGAAGTTGACCACGATGACAGAACCTTACAGCATTTATTAAAGACAGGCATTCAAGATGGTGGGCAATGGGACATGTTTGTGAGTCTGATCGAAAAATATGGTATTGCACCGAAAGAAGCGATGTCAGAAACAACATCGAGTAGTGGCACAAGATTTAAGAATCAAATTATTAATATTAAACTTCGTCAATATGCAGCAAATGCAAGACATTTATTTGCTGAAGGAAAGAAAAATGAAATTCCTAATCTCAAAGCTAAAACTCTTGATGAACTCTATACTTTCTTAGCAACTAATTTTGGAACACCACCAGAAAAATTTGATTTTGAATATGTATCTAAGGATCAATATCATATCATTAAAGGTCTAACACCTCAAAGTTTTTATTTGGATCATGTTGGCGATATTCTTAAAGATTATGTAAGCATCATCAATTCCCCTACCAAAGACAAACCTTTCATGAAGACCTATACAGTTGCCTATTTAGGTAATGTTATTGGTGGTAGAGAAATCAAATACTTAAACTTAGAAATGAAAGATCTTAAAGAACTTGTATTAAAACAAATATTAGATAACGAAGTTGTTTGGTTCGGTTCTGATGTTGCAAGATACGGCGATCGTACGATCGGTGTTTGGGATGATCAATCCTTTGATTATGATAATATGCTTGAAATGAGTTTATTCATCTCAAAAGAAGATCAACTTGATTACAGTCAAAGTGCGATGAATCATGCGATGCTTCTTACAGCAGTTAATTTAGATGAAGGTAAACCAAATCGTTGGAAGATTCAAAACAGTTGGGGTGATACCAACGGACTTAAAGGCTATTTCTTATCTTCTGATACATGGTTTGATCAATATGTTTACCAAGCTGTCATCCATGAAAAATATTTATCACATGCACAGATGAAAGCATGGAAAGAAGCACCAAAGATCTTAAAACCATGGGATCCAATGGGCGCATTAGCAAAATAATAAATTAAGAGCTTCGGCTCTTTTTTTTATGCATCCTTTTTGATATAATAGTTTAGCCGGGACGTGGCGCAGCTTGGTAGCGCACTTGCATGGGGTGCAAGGGGTCGCAAGTTCAAATCTTGTCGTCCCGACCATTAAAAAACAAAAAGCGATTGCTCGCTTTTTTATTTTATATTTCTGAAGTTAATGATACATAATCAGTTGTGAGCGTAATACTTAGGTTTCCATTTCTAACACGAATTGCATCTAAGAATTTCTTTTGATCCATGGTATCTTTCATCTTAATAATATAGGTGAGTTCAAACATCGTACCAAAATCCGTCGTTTTAACTTTTTGAAGTTGTGAACTTAATAAGTGTTCCTTGAACACATCTTCAAATACACTTGAATAATTTAGGTTCTCGGGGATAATGATCTTAAGCTTTGCATGATTGGTATGATCCTTATCGAGTTGGAAATAACTTAAGACAATAAGTAATATACTAATAAATGCAGTAATGACTAAAGCATAAAGTAGATAACCCATTGCAGAAGCTAGTCCAATACCTACTGCACTTAAAATATAAGTGATATCTCTTGAATCTGCAATCGCAGTTCTAAAGCGAACTAAGGCAAACACACCAGCTAAGCTGAATGCTCTAGCAAGGTTGTTTGATACAAGCATAATGATAATAGATATCACTAAAGGAAGTAGTAGTAAAGTGAAGCTAAAAGCATGATCATAGACTGTTTTCTTTCTTGTATAAACAAATACTAATGACAAAATGATACCTAAAAATGTGGATGTCAATAGCACATAAATAATGTTTGTTAAGGATAATGTGTCCATGTTAATAATCATAAAGGATGTAATCATCTGTAGTGCCTCCTAATAAAAGTTGTTTGTATGCAGTGCCATATTTGGAAAAGCCTTGACTATATAATGCAAATGAAGATAATTTTTGAGCGAGCCATAAAGGAAAATTGTCATTACTCTTGACTTCCATGAGCCAAGTATCCTCATTATCCATAATTGGTAATCCACCAGATTGATTCAAAGTGACATCTTGTTTCCTAAATAAAATTTCATGATCAAATGTAATGCGAAGTTCTTCACTCGTTGAGATGAGAGCAGTTCTTTCATAACTAATAAATGCACCGGGCTTTGCCTTATGAATCTTGATGAAATAATCAATTTCAAGAAAAACTTGTTCATCCATATAAAGATTAAAGTGAGGAATAATTCCTTTTTCTAAATAATCAATAGCAACTTGATATGTTATATTAATACGTCTTTTATTGACTCTACCATCGTATTTCTTTTTAATTTCTAAAAATACCATATCTGTTGGTTCTAAAGGACATTTATAGGATCTAAGTCGCAATTTGTCCTTATATTTAGGTTTTGATATTGAGTTTCTAATGATATTATAATCTGAAGTATCAAAGTAAATATTATAAATTGTATAAGCTTTTCCTTCCTTAGAATATTCATCATCAATCATATATTTTTTTAGAAAAAGCTGTAATTCATTTTTTTGATCATTTGAAAGAATATATTTTCGTTCATAGCGATTAAAGATTGGTTTTATCATAAGTCTCCTATCAAGGTCTTGGTGGTCTGATATCTGTTACTGTTGGCGTTCCAACGGTGCTTAATATCGAAGTAGTCGAAAATGAACCCAATAAATTACCATTTGAATAAGACCCACTCATTATATAACCATGTGTATTAGAGATTGCACCAACAACAGTTCCACCTATATAAACCACATATGAATCATCATCTATCATATCGGGTGAACTGAAAACTAACGTCTGATACGTTTTTTCAGGAGTATAAGACAATATCGTCTCCCCAGTGCTTGTTTCTACGTGAATCATTTGAGTAGATGCTGCATCTAAATAGATTGTCACACAATTTTGTGTAGAAGTAGAACTTGGATTCTTTTGTTCTCTACCTGATGCACCAGCAGCAACTAATGTACCACCTGAAATATTGAATGTTGTATCATAGTCAATCGCGCCTTGCATACCATCTAGAGGGCCTGAGATAATCACTAAACCACCAGACATTTCAACACGACCATTTGTATCAATACCATCACTCATTGTGTTAATGATGATGGTTCCACCAGTTATAAATAATGAAGCTGTACCAATGGGGTCTGGATTTGTTAAAGATACTTCACTTTGATTGACTCCACCAGAACCATTGATTCCATCATCAGTTGATGTAATGTCAATATATCCACCATTAAGTCTTAAGATATAAGATTCTAATCCTTCAAAACATTTAACAATATATATTATACCATCATTAATAACGAGTTCATCATCTGAATGAACTGCATCATCAATTGTTGAAAGGTTAAACTCGCCACCATCAATTAAAATACCTGAATTGCTGTGGATTGAATCATCAATTGATTCAATATTGAAAGTTCCATTTGCAATAATAATGTTGTGAGTTGCTTTAAGTCCCTTACCATCAACAGAAGATAAAGAGCCTGAAGTGATATCAAATGTTCCATCCATAATATTCAAATCAAGAGAAGAAGATATGGCATCGCCTGTTGAATTGATTGTAAATGTTCCACTTTCTATTGTAATGCTTCCTTTTGTGAGGTCTGTATCATTTTCAACGTGTATGCCATCATTTCCAGATGTGAGTGTTAGATTAGCATCTGTTATTGAAAGACTGTTATTCGCCTTAATAGCTGTGTTTGATGCATTGATGATGAGTGTTGAACAGAAAATAATCAACTCATCATTGACATTGATACCATTATTGTAATTTGCATTGATTTCCAGCGTACCCAATCCGTTGATTGTTAAATCATCTTTACTATAGATGACTGATTGATGATCAATCGAAGAAGTTGAAGAATCAGTTAATTGATTTGTTGTATTATCTTTAACATTCATAATCACCTTGTTTGCATTCTCTATATCAATAACTGGTCCATTTAAGCTTGTTAAGTTGAGATTATCTAAGACTAAGATGATTAAATCTGTATCATCAGCATTGATAATAACTTGTGCATCTGAACTCGATCCAGTTAATGCATATATGCCTTGCTCAGTAATAGTTACTGTATTTTTATCAATATTTGCTGTTATCAATGAACTTGTAATTAAATCAGTAGTAAATGTAAATGTTTCATCGATTGACATGATTTGATTTAAGGTATCTTCATCATCATATACAGGTCTTTCTATCGTATTTGAATCACTCGGTAATTCACTGATGATTTCTGGTGTTGTTTGACAAGACACCATAATGAGCAGTAATGAGATGATACTGAAAAAGTAGAATATTTTTTTCATGTGAGTCCTCCTCCATGTGGTTTTGTTTAGATTACTTATATTTAATTCTATAATCAGCATAATAGCAATAAAGTTGGGATATTATGTAGAAATAGATGGCGATTATGTGAAAGAAGTTGTATTCTTTTATCTAATCACGCAAAACATGTGATTTCTGTCATTATAATGTCATTTTTAGGATTAGACATTTGTTAATTATCATGGTAAAATAATTATCGCGACAAGATGTGCACCCGTAGCTCAGTTGGATTAGAGCGTAACCCTCCGAAGGTTGAGGCCGCATGTTCGATTCATGTCGGGTGCACCATAAAATGGAGGAATACTCAAGGGGCTGAAGAGGCACGCTTGGAAAGCTTGTAGGCTGTAAAAGGCGCAGGGGTTCAAATCCCCTTTCCTCCGCCACCCTGATTATACCAAGTTTATTTCTGTTTCAAAAAGTGGCTTAACCGCGCCACTTAGCGAATAAGTGGAGATAAACTTTTTTCTTTTTATGGGTATTTCAGTTGTAAACTTAATATATTTCTATCATTTCTGGGACTTTTTTGGTGTTGAAAACACTTTGATTTATACTTAGTGTCTTAGGGGATTTGAACTTTTCGCTTTTTCGAGTTTTTCGTGAACCCGAGGGGATTTGAACTTGAAGTTTTCTAAAAAAATAGGTGTCCTAAAACCCTACTATATAGCGGAAAAAAAGACCATCTTTCGATGATCTTAATCATTTAATGTTTTACCTCTAAATATTTAATCGAAAATCGCTGAAAGGATCGATTCTATTTATCAAATTCTATTTCAATCACTTCGTTAATGGAAACATTAAATACCATGGCTATTTTCTTTACCAGTACAAATGAAGGTGAATATCGATTCTTTTCAAGCGCATTGATTGTTTGCCTAGAGCAACCTACGAGTTCTGATAGTTGTTGCTGTGACATATTATCTGCGTTGTAACGTAGATCTCTAATATTGTTAGTTACCTCTTTAACTTTCATAACCAGTCCCTTTTAAAGATACAATAACATAACTAAGGTTTAAAACTATAAATGTAATGAAGACAGCTCCAAACCCAACATACCAAAGCCATGAACTTGGTACGAACCCAGTACCATTATAAACAATGTGCAAAGTCATACTTGCTATAAATACAATCGACATTAGAGTAATCGCAGCAACACTAGAACTAATAGATTCAATCTTTTTATTTCGCTCATCTGTTTTTTCGTGTTTAAGTTGAAAAAACAAAATAATCATATTGGTAATACTTGGAATCGCAAATAATATTACAGTTGTAGTTCTGTAATTAGATAAAGGTAAAACCTCAGGATAGGTACTTGAAAAAAAACTAATAGAAAAGAACACAAACATCACAATCCATATTCCACTATTAATTAGTGCTAATTTTGCTCTATAACTCATATTAAATCACCTCAATAAAAGTGTAACATATTTCATACAATGTGTCAAATAAATATTACACTTCGAATCAAAAACAAAATTATTAATACAACAAAAAATTTCAAACTCATAAGACTTTAATTGAACTTGTTGCTAAGTGGTTTTTTTTGCGTATCGTGTATTCAGTAGAAATTGCTGGATATATGTATACGCATTTTTTATTTGAACTATTGAAAGGATCTATAACCAACTCTATATCGTCACGGTTGTATATTCTTGCTTTTGTAAAAATCTCACGAAATTGAAAATCCGAAATTTTATCAATTTGAGTTTTGTACTTGCTTAATATCATTTTCATTTTCTTAATGATTGATGGAATGTTATGAGTTGTTAATAACTTATTCTTTAGCTTTATTAGTTCTATTTGAGTTTCATTCTTGAGTGAAATCACTTCACTTCGTACATGTTTATCTAATTCATCATTTGAGACCATGAGTGTTCTCAACTTGGTGTCATAGTCGTCTAATTTTTCCTGTGCCTGCTGCAAACTCGAGTTCAGTTCAATGATAGCGGGATGAATCATTAAAGCCTCACGCAGGCGATTTAAGAAGTCGTCTTTATTCTTAATAATCCAGTTTATGTGTGAAAGCAGTACTCTATCAAATGTTGATACAAATAGTGCGTCATTATCGCATTTTTTATTTATTTTGTTTGAAGAACATTTGAGGATTTTATTCTCCCAGATGGTATTGATGTTATTTATTCTGTAATGATAATTCTTTCCACAGATTGCACATTCTATAAATTCAGCATACTCCGACCGATTCGTTCCAATTTTCTTTAGCTGCTTTTTATCTAGAGTGAGATTGTACTTTAGGATACGTTGATTCTTCAGAGCGTGAACCTCATCAAAAAGTTTTTGAGAAATAATTTCTGGGTGAGAGTTCTCTACATAATATTTTGGCAGAGTTAGTTGGTTTTTCTCGCCTGAACGATCTCCTATTTTTTTTCTTTTTGATTTTTGAAGAATTGCGTTTCCTGTATATCGCTCGTTATTTATGATTCCTCGAATCGCACCTTCATAGTATGGTTTGTTTCCAAACTTAGTTTTTAGATTGAGCGTGTTTAAATGTTCAGCTATAAGTCTTTGTGATATCCCTTCTGAATACATTTTGAAAATTAACTTAATTACTTTTGCTTCCTCTTTGTTAATAACCACATCATTGTTTTCATCTCTGTCATATCCAAGAAGATGAGAAGTAACCATTGGAACAATTCCATCTCTAAATCTTTTCTGTACTCCCCATTTAACATTTTCACTTATGCTTCTAGATTCCTCTTCAGCCATGCCTGCCATTACTGCAATGACAAACTCTATCTTTGGATCAAATGAAGATAAGTTTTCTTTTTCAAACCATACTTCAGTTCCATGTTTTTTAAGTTCTTGAATAATGGATAAGCAATCAATGGTGTTTCTTGCAAACCTGGAAACCGACTTTGTAATGATCATATCGATATTACCTGATTTAGCAATTTCGACCATTAAGTTGAATTGACCTCTGTAATCCAGGCTAGTTCCACTTTTTCCTTCATCAGCAAACACTCCTGAAAAATTCCATTCAGGATTGCTTTGTATCATTTGTGTATAAGTTTCTACCTGCAAGTCAAATGAAGTTTCTTGAAGATCTTTTGAAGTTGATACTCTTGCGTATGCACAAACGTTTTTTCTTTTTAAAGACTTTTCGTATAAATCTACGTTTAACAGTTCAACAACATTCATCTTACTTTCCTCCATGCTTGACGACATGATAAATGATTGATCGCTTTGAATCGAAATTAACGATTGTGTTACTATCAATTCTTTTTAAAGATTTATAAACTTCAATGTTGTCTTGTATTTCTTTTTGTGAAAGCTTGGAATCACTCATTACGAAGATTACTTCATTTTGGCTAACTGCAATGATCGCTTTGTATACCCCAAGTAGGATATTTTTATTAAGAGATGTATAACCTTTTAGAAATTCGCTTATTTGTTGAATCCGTTCATCGTGAAGATGCTGATCAATAAGTAAGCTTTTTTTATTCTGTAAATCTGCCTTCAGTTGAATCAAGGAAGCTTTCTTTTCATTGTAAATTGCCTTATAAAAGTCGGTATTTTCTACCATGGAACCAACATTGATGTTAATGATTTCTTTAATTTCACTTTCTAGATTGCTAATTTGTTTTTGTGTATCCTTGATTTCCATTTCCATATAGGATGAATCTAGACTTGTTTTTACAAGATTCAGTGTATCCTTAACTATTTGAGGGTTGTGTAGATTTAATTTTTGGATTGATTCAATTACCGCACTTTCTAGTAAATCGTTATCAACAGGCTTATTGCTGCAAACGTGAGGATCTTTGTATCTGTTTTTACAGGATAAAACAATCCTTTGAGTTGGCTTTCTATAGTTGTAGTAGTGGCGGTTCATCACTTTACCGCATTCTCCACAATAAACCATTCCGCTTAGCGCATATTTGTTACCATAATTTGAAGTGCTTTTCTTTTTACCTCTTTTGGTTTTTAAACTCTGAACTAATTCGAATTTCTTTCTTGGTATGATTGGTTCATGATTGTTCATGATGTAGTACTTTGGAGCGTGGCCATTGTTTTTTACTGATTTGTGTGTGAGGTAATCCAAGGTTACTCGTTTTTGAAGAATAGCATCCCCACAATACTTTTCATTGGTGAGGATTGTGCTAACAGTAGCAGAAGTCCAAAAAATCTCATCACGTCCATTTGGGATTTCATTTTCAGTCAAAAACTCAACAATTTCTTTTAACGATGAACCTGCAATATACATATCGTAAATCATTCTCACTGTTTTAGCTTGAACCTCATTGATGATTATTTTACCATCATCATCTTTATCGTATCCTAGGAATCGTTTAGTGTTAATGTGAACCTTTCCTTCTTTGAATCTCTTTTGAAATCCCCATTTCACATTCTCGCTGATGTTTCTTGCTTCTTCCTGGGCGATTGAAGAAAAGATTGTAAGCATAAAATCCACTTTCGTATCTGATGAATAAATGTTTTCTTTTTCAAAGAATACTTCAACACCAATACTTCTTAACTCTCTTACAATTGTTAATGTATCTACAGTATTTCTTGCAAACCTGGATAATGACTTTGTAAGAATTAAATCGATTTTACCTTCACGTGCATCCTCAATCATATTTAAGAATTCAGGACGCTTCTTAATACTAGTTCCAGATATTCCTTCGTCTGCATACATCCTGATAAATTCCCATTCGTCATTATCTTGTATCTTTTTTGTGAATTCATCTATCTGTGCCTGATAACTATTTAGCTGATCATCTGAATCTGTAGAAACCCTGGCGTATGCACAAACTCTCTTTTTTGACTTTAGAACTGGCATGCCATTAGAATCTTCATGAATCACTTGCTCAGGTTCCATGACAAATACTCTTTTTTCTAACATAATGTACCTCCTTTTCGTTACTATATACATCACTCAAAAAGCAATAAATAGCAAGTAGTTTATTACGAGTTTATTTCTTTCTCTAGGTCAAACTCAGCAATCAGTTTTGATAGAGCTTCATACCATTCAGTACCGCTAATTTTTTTAGCTTTATACAATTCGTCCAACATCATTTTCTTTTGTTGAAATTCAATATTTTGTTCCATATTTTTATGCCTTTCTTATGAAAATAAAAAGAAGTTGCTCGAAAGCAACTCCTTTAGAAAGGATAAAATTAAAGAATGTTCATATAGATATTTCCTAACTTACCGGAATCAAGTATATCAAATTTTAATCTATAAATATATAAGCTTTAAGCACAATCGTTAAAAGAAGTGTGGAATGTCTGTGATCTTTATTAACTCAGACATAAAAACACCTTTGAATACTATACTTTCTGCTTGAGCTTTATTAAAATAGAAAGGCTCATTATTAATATAGAAGTGCCCACCACCAGTTGTATTAAAGAAAACTTTCGATATATAAGGTTTGTTATAATACTCGAAGATCATATCGTGACCTTTTTGATTTGTATTGGTTTTCCAGAAGAAATCGAGCTTTAAATCATCATACTTTACACAAATAACATCATCATGAACAGTTGAAATTGTTATAGGCATAACCTCTTTTAGTTCACTTTCAACATACTCAAATGTTCTAAAAGCCAACAATTTTTCATTTCTTAATGTAAATGGGTTCCCAACGATAACATCAATTGAAACGTTATAATATCCAGATAAAGTAATCAGATCAAAAATACCAATCTCACGTGATCCGTTTTCATAGTTAAGATAACCTTGTCTAGTTTTTCCGATAATCTTACCGACTTCAGTTGTTGAGAGGTGATATGATAATCTTAGTCTCTTTAAGTTCTCGCTTATAAATAGTTTGTTAAATGCATCCGTTGTATTTAAGCTTTGCATGATATTCTCCTTCATCATTGTATATTCCTCACAATTATATGACAACAAATGTAGCGTTGTCAATATTGTTGTATACATTAACTTAAAATTATGTGTAAAATATAGGGTTAAAATACAATTTGTAAACTCTATTTGTTTCTCGTTACAATTATTTGGTATAAGATATTTTCACTTATAAACAATTGATATACAATAGAAGCACCATCAAAAACACATCTAAGGGAGGAAACAAATTTGCTTGTAGAAAACATGAATAAATTATCCAAAAAGAAGAAGATACCATTACCTAGATTCTATTTGCTTGAACGCAGGTTAGAACTTGGTTTGTCGGTCGAAGTGGTTTCAAGGGAATTGGATGTAACTCATTACTATTATTATCAACTTGAAAATGGGAATAGAGGAAGTAAACTTCCAGTACCAATGCTACTGAAATTGACAAAGGCACTTCAAATGGATGCTGACAGATTGTTGCAATTTGAGTCGGAGTATATAGATAAATATAATGATCTAAATAGCAGCAGTTAAAGCGACCATGGTAATGATATGAATACTCAAGAATCACTAAAAGAAAGAATCATTCAGTATATTAATTATATTGACATTAAACCAGCTACGAAAGAAAGCTACCAAAGGATTCTATTTGAGTATGTTTCATATATTGATAATCTTCCTAACTTACCAACTAGGCATGATGTCATGAAATACCGTGATCGCATTAAAAACCGACTAAAAGCAGCTTCAGTACAGAAACACATAGTTGTCATTCGTAATTTCTACCGATGGTTTTATATTGAAGGATATGGGCCCAATATCGCAGAGGGTATAAAAGGAATGAAGATTGAATCGAACTTTAAACGTGAAGCACTCTCGGTTGTAGATTCAAAGAAGCTCTTACATAGAGCTGAGATTTACGCAAGAAAAGATGTAATAGGTCTTAGAAATTATGCTCTTATCAGTTTACTACTTACGACTGGCATGAGAACAATTGAAGTTGAAAGATCTGATACAGAGGATATCGATTTTATAGAAGATTCCCAGGTATTATTCGTAATGGGAAAAGGACATGATGATAAGGATACCTATGTAAAATTATCACCACAAGTATATGCAATAATTGAAGAATATTTAATCAAACGTTCCGATGAATTCAAACCACTATTCATTAATCATGGTCATACGAATTACGGAGAGAGAATGCAAACAAGATCAATTCGGGCTGTAGTTAAAGAATACTTACGACAAATAGGCATCGATAGTCCAAAATATTCTGCACATAGCTTAAGACACACGACAGCAACGTTGTCATTACTGGAAGGCGCAGGCATTGAAAGCACACAACAGTTGCTTAGACACAAAGACCCAGCAACAACACAGATCTATATCCACAAGATGAATAGACGAAAAGAGAATTATGAAGGGAAGATTAGTGATACGTTGTTCGGGAAAACAACTCGCAAATAAGAAAGGATAAGTTATGATTAAGGAATTTTCAAATGCAGAGTATGGTGTCATTAGAACATCTTTTGTAGAGGATCAACCTTATTTTTGCTTGGTTGACATCGCAAGACTTCTAGATATCAAAAATGTACAGGAGTGTAGAACTAAAATACCAGCAAATGAAATCAAAACAATAGAAATACCGGAAGAAAAAGGAAAGAAGAAAAGACTTTTTGTTTCAGCTATGCACATCAGCACTTGTATGTTTGCTTCAAAAAAAGCTGAAGCTCAAATGATTAACGATTGGCTTTATCGTATTGTGTTACCACAACTATTGAAGTTTGGAGATTATCAAGTTGATGATTTTCACGATCCCAATGTTGTTATTAAGTTTTTAGATGAATACCAGGATATTAAAGTAAGAAATAGTATCCTGGAGACAGATAAGAAAATCAATGAACCAAAGCTCAAATACATCAACAAATTATTAGGTTCTTCAGAATGTGTGGATTTAGATATCGCACATACTGTCCTGAAATTCAAAGGCATAGGCAGTATGGAGTTGTTTAAGATACTTAGAGCTACACATATCTTAGATGATAGGAATCAACCATTACAAGAGTATTGTGATCGTAAATTCTTTAGAGTCGTAGAAACAAAATCAGTCGCAGGTGGAACTATATTAATCTCCACTAGGACTTATGTATATAAAAGCGGGATAACATTTATAGAAAGAATCTTATCCGAATATGAGGTGACAAAAAATGCACAACGAAACAGAAAACCATTATACTCTCAGTGATTTAATTGATATCCTAGGAGTAGCTAGAAGAACATTGCTCAAATACATCAAACAAGGCAAATTAAGGGCATTTAAACTCGGTAACCAATGGCGAGTAACAGAAGCAGAACTAAACAAATTTAAAGAAAAAAATTCAAACTACTAAATCGATATAACCGACATTTCCTATTTACCAGTAATGCTTGTGAACGGTAACACGAATATACTTACAATAGCACAAGAACTTACTTTGAGTATACTGTGAAATGTCGGTTTATTGATATATAGAAAGGCATAAAACATGGCACGACCATTTAAACAAGGACTCGAGTATTTTCCTTGGGACGTGCGTGCTTTTGATGACTCTAAACTGAAGTCACTCTCTTATCAGTATGGTCCTTATGGTACAACGATTTATATCCGAATCTTGACTCTTGTCTATGGAGAAGGATATTATTTAGAAATACCATTACAGGAACTAGCAATTCTATTGCATCAGCAAATAGGATCACATTGGATAAAGGTGGACAAGATCTTGGAGATAATTCACGGTTGTGTTGAGCTTCGACTCTTTGAAAGAGCGCTCTTTCTACAAGGTGTTATTACCTCGGTATCTATTCAGAAACAATTTATTCTTTCAACCAGGAGACGAAAGAATATTCAGAACGACAAGTATTGGTTGTTAGATTCCGAAACCATGGAACAATTAGGGGTCCTTTTAAGCATGCAAAAAAACAAGGATAATTTTATAAAAACATTAGTTAATGTCGACAATAACTCGGTTAATGTTGACATTAAAAAACAAAGTAAAAAGGAAAGTAAAAGAGATAAAAAGATAAAAGAAGATAAAAGCATTTATGGGTACCCCAAAATGCACTTTTTAACTAAATTATTAATTCAAAGAAAATACATAGAAGAATTTAATGGAGATGTTCTGAGATATAATGATCTTTTTGAATCAGCAATACTTACTTATGGATATGAGAATGTATTAAGTGGAACTAACTATATTATTTCATATGCTAGAAACCCTAATCCGGAGATTGATGATCGTTTTAATTTTATGAAGGCTTCATTGTTAAACAATCTTGAAAGATTTAAGAATTTAGAAAACAGAAAGGATGAGAAGTTTGAAGACTGGTTTGAACGCACCTTTTTACAAGTGGATAGATGATGTTAAAAAAGCTATAAGGCATAAAAGGGAGTTAGAAGAGAAGCTTGAGTATTATCAATCACGATTAACGGGATACCAGGCAGTTGTATATGACTCAATTGGATCAAGCTCATCTAGGAACAATGTGGAGGACAACTTGCTATTTATAATTGGTAAGATTGATGCAATAGAACATAAATTGAAAGAATCAGAAATGATAATTAATAAGTATAAGTTATTTAAAGTTAGATTAAAAGATAAGGAAATTTTGCTTTTGGAGTACTTGGTTGGCACTGAACTGGATAAATCCATGTTGGCATTAAAACTGAGTGTAACTAAAAGTGGATTATATTCTATCTTGTCTATGGTAATAAGGAAGTATATTGATTTATCAACTACAAAATAATTACCTGTTCTAAAACTTGCGTTTAAAACCTAACAAAAAAGTGTTATAATTATGCCAAGTATGTTGGATATCATTCTTGTTTAATGGTATAATAAACACTATTGAAACTAACCTTTTTCAATAGACTAATTCCGGAGGTCTCAAATGAAATATAAAATACAACCATTTATTAAGTGGGTAGGCGGTAAAAGACAATTGCTTGAGGATATTAAAGAAAGAATGCCAAGCTCTTTTAACTCGTATTTTGAACCATTTGTTGGTGGAGGTGCGCTTTTTCTTGACCTTCAAAATTCAATTACCACGATTAGCGATTATTCAAAAGAGCTAATTGATGCATATATTACGATAAGAGATTTTCCTTTTGAATTGATGAAGGAACTAGATAATCATGAAAAAGAACATGCAAAATCTCCAAGTGAATATTTCTATTCAATTAGGGAACTTGATAGAAAAGATAACTGGAAAGACACAAGCATTTTATCTAAAACAGCTAGATTTATATATCTGAATAAAGCATGTTTTAATGGAATGTATAGAGTAAATAAAAAAGGATATTATAATGTTCCATTTGGTAAAAAGAATATAGTTTCAACATATAATGAAGATAACATTACTTCACTTAGTGAATACTTGAAAAAAGGAGCTGTCAAAATATTAAATTGTGATTTTGAAGAAACTGTAGCAAATGCTAAAAAAGGAGATTTTATCTTCTTTGATCCGCCATATGACTTGATAAATAAAGACACTTTTGATAGCTATACTAAAGATGGATTTGGAGTAGAGGGTCAGAAACGACTTTCTGAAGTAGCTCACGAACTCGATATTAAAGGATGTTATGTTATGATTACAAACCATAATACACCTTTAATTAATGAATTATATTCGGATTTTAATATAGATGTTGTTTCAGTTAAACGGATGATAAATTCTGATGCAAGTAAACGAAATGGAATTGAAACAATAATTTATAATTATGATTTGGGGGATAAATAATGAAACAGTCATTTGATGATTTATTAGCTAATTTGAAAGATACAGTAGCAGACTACAAGTACTATACTGACTTTCCTAAAGTGTATAAACATGTAGATAAAATAAAAGTAGAACTGAACATTCTAAATTCACTTGTAGGATCTGAAAATATTGAAAAAGATTTTCTAGATATTATAAATGAGTATCCTAAAACATTGAAGGTTATTCCTCTTTTGTTAGCAATAAGAAAAAATGGGAATAAAGTTCCGATAATTGATGAAGTTCCAATTATGTTTGAGTTTAATAATAGAACACTAAGCGATGCAATGTATCTCAAGTTTATGAGAGAAAGCGGTTTGTTTAATCTATTAGAATTGTCTAAAATCAGAAATCTATTTGACTATGTTACAGGTGTAGAAGTTGGATTAGACAGTAATGCTAGAAAAAATAGAACTGGTACTGCAATGGAGAACATTGTTGAAAACTTTATACAAAAAACAAAACACATTGAATACTCGAAAGAAACAAATAAAAAAGAAATTAAAGAAAAATACAATATTGATTTAGATGATTATTTAAAATCAGAAGAAAGCTTAAAAGTTGCGGAAAAAAGGTTTGATTTTGTTATCAAAACTGAAAACCAAGTTTTTGTTATTGAAACTAATTTTTATTCAGGTGGTGGTTCTAAACTTAACGAAACTGCAAGGAGCTTTAAGTCTTTAGGTTTGGATATAAAAAATAATACAGAGTTGACTTTTATATGGATTACAGATGGTGTTGGGTGGATTACAGCAAAGAATAACTTACGAGAAACATATGATGTCCTTGAACATCTATATACTTTGACAGATTTAGAAAATGGAGTTTTAAAACAGATTATTAAGTAAGTTGGTGTTTTGATGAATGTATATAAAGGAAAACAGGAATTTTATTATAAAGACAATTGTATTGATTTAATTCATGGAGATTCTTTTGAAGTCTTAAAGAATTTGAAAACTGAATCAGTAGATATGATTTTTGCAGATCCACCCTATTTTCTTTCAGGAGATGGAATAACGGTTTCCAGTGGAAAAATGGTAAGTGTTAAAAAAGCTGATTGGGATGAGAAAATCTCATTGAAAGAGAAACATAAGTTTAATAAGAATTGGATAAGAAAATGCAAAAGAGTTTTGAAATCAAATGGTAGTATTTGGATATCAGGTACAATGCATAACATTTACTCTATTGGAATGGCATTAGAAGAAGAAGGGTTCAAGATTATAAATAATATCACTTGGCAAAAATCTAATCCTCCGCCAAATATAAGCTGCAGAGCATTTACACATTCTACTGAGACTATTTTGTGGGCTAAGAAAGATTTAAAAAAAGCTAAACATCACTTTAACTATAAAGATATGAAAACGATAAATAACGATAAACAAATGAAAGATGTATGGAACACTAGTTTAACAAAACCTAGTGAAAAAAAATATGGAAAGCATCCAACACAAAAGCCAGTGGAAATTATCGAAAGGATTATTCTTGCCTCAACAGAACCTGGAGATTTAATTCTTGATCCATTTAATGGAAGCGGAACTACTGGTGTAGCTGCTATTTTAAATAATAGATCATATATTGGTATCGATAATAAACTCTTGTATCTTGAGACATCTAAAAAAAGGTTTATTGCTGCATATAATGAGAAAGGCTTGTAGAGCCTTTTTTTGTTATTATAATTAAATGTAAATTGTTTGGTTTTTTCTGCGCCTATCTTTTTTCTAGCTTATATAGTATTATTATATAAAGAACACTACTATTATAATAATATGAAAGGATGTAAATTATGGTTAAGAATAAACATGGCGGTGGGTCAAAAACAACTGTAAATGGTTTGAAATTTGAGCAAACAACTGATTTAAGTACTGCTATTGAAAATCACGGGAAATACACTTTAAAAGATGGTAAAATATTTTCGGGTGAAAATGAATTAGGTTTAGTCACACAAAAGCATCAAATGTACAAGGTAATATTGGAACCTAATCATGTGAAGTGGGAAGATGAAATTTCAAAGAAAATACTACCAGACGATGTATTGTATCTATATAAAAAGAGAGTATTTTGCCAAGCTAAAAAGGTTTTTATTATTGAAAAAAAATATCAAGAAGATAATGGTTCTGTTGATGAAAAATTACAAACCTGTGACTTCAAATTAAAAACATATAAAAAGTTATTTAGGAGTATCACTCGAAAAGTAGAATACATATATGTTCTATCTGATTGGTATAAGAATGAAAAATATAAAGATACTTTAGACTACATAGTAAGTAAAAAATGTAAATACTATTTTAACGAAATACCTTTGGAAGAATTAGGTTTATAATATGGAAACATTAATGTTAAATATTAAGAATGACCGAATATATAAAACTAAGAATTCTAAAGAAATATCTGAATGCGATGTGTATTTTACTAATTCTGAATTTTCACTACATATTTATACAGGGACTAAGAATCCTAATGATATTAGAATTAGATACAAAAAAACTAATACACAAATGAGAACACCTAAACATAGTCACTGGGTTCTTGACACAATCCTAAAAAAAGAACAATTTCCTGATTTAGCAAATAAATTCATACATTTAATTGAAGGCAAATACAAATATGTGAAAATTTTACCAGCTCCAGATTTTAATGCATATAAATCTTTTGTTATAGAAATATATAAGGAAAACCTTAGTAGCTATAAAGAATTAAGCAATGCGGGAGAGTATCCAATCGAGTTTCTATATTTATTAGTTATGCTCTTGATTGCTCAGGAGAAAACTAATTATCCTACTGGAGGATTATTTCAAGACATGTTAACAAGCTTGAAATATAAAAAAATAGAGGTGTTTAAACTACTAGGTTCTGAGTGGTGGAAATAATAAGGAGGGTATCATGATTTTAGCTAAAACAATAGAAATATATCTACCTACTGGTGATGCTAGTAAGGTCAGTCAAGCAAGAATAACGACGGAAGCTATTAGAATTGTATATGTAGCTAAATCTGAGATTAATGATCGAAAAACAGATTTAGATAACATTGGTTGCTATATTCTAGTTGGTGTAGATTCATCTGGGAATAAGATGGTTTACATTGGTGAATCGGAAAATATCTATACAAGACTACAAGAACATAGAAAGAAGAAGGATTTTTGGGATGGAGTTTATACGATTCAGAATTTAAGTGGTACTTTTGATAAAGCACATCTGACATATTTAGAACAATTAATGATCCAAAAAGCAAATGAAACTGAGAGATTTAAAGTCGAGAATAGTAATGGGGGAAAATATACATCTATTCCTGAATCAAAGTTGAATGAGTGTCTTGTCTATTTTGAAACGATAAAGACACTTGTTAAAGCTCTAGGTTTCTATGTTTTTGTTCCAGAAATAGAAAAAGAACAATTAGAAACGCAAATTAGATTTTACTTTCAAAGTAAAGATAAACTTTGGGATGCACAAGGTGTGTTTGTGGATGAGAAGTTTGTTGTTTTGAAAGGGTCTATAGCTAGAACACAACCTGTAAGGTCAAAACTAGGTTCTAATCAACTAAAGTTTAAAGATAGATTGATGGACGAGGGTGTGATAATTGAATCTGAAGGATATCATATTTTCGCTAAAGACTATGCTTTTAATTCACCAAGCTTGGCTTCTGACATGGTTTCATTGAGTAGCACTAATGGTTGGGATAAATGGAAAACTAAAGATGGTATAACATTAGGGGATGTGTTTAGACATGAGTGATAATCCGTCGATGGACAAATTAATAAAGACAATTATGGAAGTTGATAATGTGCTTGATAATTTTCAATTATATAAAGGACCTATAATAGATTTTGAACCTATCGAAAGTCCACTATATGAACAAAATAAAATATTAAAAAGTACATTGGAATCAATAAATGAGACTGTGAAATTGATGAAAGTTCAGTTGGAAATTGCGATTCAACAAAAAGAAGAAGCTGTGCAGAGTTCGAAACGTTCTAAAAGGAATGAAAGAATAACACTTGTAATATCAATTTTAAGCATAGGTATTGCAATTATTGCTATTATTGTGTAAAAAAAAATAATGAACTGGCATTTGTGATTGGGTGGTTATATGGGAACTATATTTATATTGGGAAATGGATTTGATCTTCAGTGCGGTCTAAAAACAAAATATTCACATTTTTTTAGTTGGTGTAAGAAAACATATCCATGGTATAAGAACGTAACATTATCAAAACCTTACGATTTTTCATTTGATACTTATGTCAGGAATGCTATAGATCAACAAGAGTTTACTATTTGGGATTTATATTTCATAATGCAATCACCCAACATGAATCAAGATTTATGGTGTGATATTGAAGCTGAAATTGACCAATCTATTCAATCTGGTTTTTGGGATATGATTCTTGATAAGATCAATGATTTTCTAGATAATGATTCTTGGGGTAATCCGGATTCAGATTGGTATTTTGCCTACATGTTATATAAAAGATACTTTGATGATGGGAGTTATCTGTCAAGGATTGGATTTCCAAGAGAATTTTTTAAGTCAAAAGTTGTTCAAAATAGTGAATTTATCGAAAAGTTACTCCTTGAGTTATCTAAATTTGAAGATAGATTTTCACAGTATATCAGTAAAGAAATTGATGAGGTTAAAGACTCATACTATACAAATCAAACTGTGTTGTTTGAGAAGTTAGTTAACAGTACAATTAGGGAACAACCTATATATGTATTTACTTTTAATTACACACCTCTAATTGAAAATATTGAAGGTCATGCCATAAAGGTCCAAAACCTTCATGGGTCAATTTTAAATCATCCTATTTTTGGAATTAGTGCAGAATCGAACACTAAAGCAGATTATGAAGGATTCACAAAATCAAATAGAAGAATTCAAAACGACATTCAACCTATTTCTACATTAATTGAAGAAGAAGATAATACAATAGTATTTTACGGAACCTCATTAAATGAGTTTGATAATGACTATTACAATAATATATTGTCTTTCTTTAATAATAAAAAAACCATATTCTTTTGTTATTCGGATTATGAAGGCGGAAATAGGAAATCTGAAGTAACATCTTTAGTACAAAAAATGATAAATAGAATTTACCCTAACTCATTTTATAAATTAATTGAACAAGGCAAGGTCACAATAGTAAAAATATAACATGTTTAAAAATATACTATTCACATATTCTTTATGAAGCGTTACCAGTAATACTTGTGAACGGTAACACCAACATACACACAAGTAATCAATAACAGTATTAGAACTATACTTAATTATGTCGATAAGTGATATACCCTAAAAGGCACTATTACAAGAAAATTGTGCTAAAAGCTTGTAGACAAAACTTGCAGATTTTGATAGACTCAAAGTATCGTGGAGTACTGGCTAAAAAGAAGCCTAGAAGTAACAGGAATTCGTTGATCGAGTTCCTTTTTCTTTTGCAGAAAGATTTGTAGGGCTCGAATATTGAATAACTTCAGTTTTGACTGTTTAGCGCGAGAAACAATGAGGTGATTAGCCAATGCCAAAACTACTAGATTCCTACCAGCAATGGGAAAAAGATGGAGTTCTAAAGAATAAATTAAAAGAAATAGAAAAACTAGCTTCCCAAAGAATAAATCAACGTGATCTTTCTGAATCTTTAGGAATAAGCGAGAAAACTTTTATAGCATTAAAAAGAAAACATCCAAAAATCAAGGATGCGATTTATAAAGGAAAAGAAAGTCTGAAGAAGAATTTGTTAGATTCGATGTATCAGCTTGCTATAGGTGCATACTCTGAAGATACCAAAACCAATATTGAAAAAGATGGAAATGGTAAAAGAAAAGAGAGAATTGAAAAGCATACCAAAAAAGAGAGACCAGACTACAAAGCAATAAGATATCTTCTAATTACTAACTTTGGCCGAGAATATAACGAAAAGAAACGTGAATTAGATTTGATGGAAAAAAGACTGAATGCAAAAGAGGATGATTGGACAAATGCTAGTGATGATGAAGAAGATTAAAGAGTTGATTGTTTATGAGAATAATCCAAGGAATAATGATGAAGCAGTTCATGCGGTGGCCAACTCAATAAAAGAGTTTGGATTTAAGGTTCCTATTGTAATAACGAAAGACAATGTCATTATTGCCGGACACACACGCTTAAAAGCCGCTGTGTCGCTTGATTTGAAAGAGGTCCCATGTATTATTGCAGATGACTTAAATGAGGCACAAATCAAAGCATTTCGCTTAGCGGATAATAAAACAGCAGAACTTGCGACTTGGGATTTCTCAAAACTGGAAGAAGAGCTTTCCTTTATTAATATGGATATGCTTCAATTCGGATTTGAAGAACTAGAAGAATTGCTTCCGGATAATGCTTCTGATGATGATTTTGATATTGAAGACGAGATTCCAGAAGTGCCATTTAGTGAGCCAGGAGATGTTTATGTCCTTGGTAATCATCGAGTTATGTGTGGAGATTCTACAAAAAGCGAAGATGTAAATAAATTAGTAGATTCCCAAACAATAGATATGATCTTTACTGATCCACCTTATAATGTGGATTATGAAGGAACTGCAGGTAAAATCAAAAACGATAAGATGGGAGACAATAGCTTCTATCTTTTTTTATATGATGCTTTCAAGAATATGTTTGAGCATACGAAACCAGGTGGAGCAATCTATGTTTGTCATGCGGCAACAGAACTCAAGAATTTTTTATTATCGTATCTTGAAGCGGGTTTTAAGTACGCACAACAAATAATATGGGAAAAGAATGCATTAGTACTAGGAAGACAAGACTATCATTGGAGACATGAACCTATTCTTTATGGATGGAGAGAAGGCGCAGCTCATTTCTTTGTTGATGATAGAACTCAAGACACAATTTGGAACTATAACAAACCTAGGAAGAGTGAAGAACATCCAACGATGAAACCTTTAGAGCTAGTTGGAAAAGCAATCTCAAATTCTAGCAGAAGACATGAAACCATTCTAGATCTATTTGGTGGTTCTGGTTCAACATTAATCGCAGCAGATCAACTTGATCGTAAAAGTTGCTTGATGGAGCTTGATGAAAGATTTGTTGATGTCATCGTAAAAAGATATATCAGACATAGTGAATCGATAGAAGATTGCTATTTAATCAGAAACGGAAAAAGGTCTCCATTGAGCCATTATGAATTGTTTGAGAATTTGTTACTATAGTGAAAATATAACTTGCTATTTAGTGCCTTTAGAGTGATATATAGAGTAACAAAATTATACTAAAGGAGACTAAAAGAATGTTCAAAGAGTTTAATGCACATCCAAAAGGAATCAAAACAGGAGATTGTGTTGTTAGAGCAATCGCAACGGCAACCAACAAAGATTACTTAGAATGTCGAAGAGAATTAAATCAAAAGAAACGCGAGTTAGGATTTTCTGGATACAAAGACACATTGTTTTTGTATAAGTATTTAGAAAAGAATCCAAGACTGATATTCAAAGCAGTAAAAGGTGAACCAAGAATTAAAGGATCTGATTTTACAGAACTACATCCAAAGGGAACTTACATCTTAAAAATGGCAGGACACATTACAGCTTGCATAGATGGAGTGATCCTTGATACATGGGATTGTACTTACAGATCAGTTTATACAGCATGGGAGATTACACAATGAAAGCAAACTTTATCAGAAAAGCAGTGAACTACGAACTCATTCCACAAGATGAGTTTGTGATTGAAAAAGAAGTATTGATTGAACCGAACTTATTTGAAACCTTCATCAAGAATCCATTAGACGATTATGATTTCATTAAAGAAAATATTGAACTAATGCATTGCGATAATGAAGGAACGTTCCATTGCATCTTGGTAACATCAGAACAGCATGACTTTGGAATCCTTGTTGAAAGCGAAGGATATCATTACGCAAGGTACACAGCATATTTACCAAAAACATCATTCAGGAGCTAAGGCTCCTTTTTTCGTTATATTAGGAGGAGAGTGAAGATATGCAAATAGTAACAAGTGAATCTGTATTTAGTGGACATCCTGATAAAGTATGTGATCAAATCAGTGATGCAATTTTAGATGCAATACTAGAACAAGATAAGAATGCAAGAGTAGCAGTTGAGACAGCAATCAAAGATGATTTGATTTTTGTATTCGGTGAAGTAACAACTACTGCAATTGTCAATTATTCTCAAATAGCAAAACAAACCATCAAGGAAATTGGTTATGATGAGAAGTTTGTTGTAATAGAAAAGATAAGTAAGCAGTCACCTAATATCGCACTTGGTGTTGATTCAAGCGAAAGTAAAGAACAAGGTGCAGGCGATCAAGGGATTATGTTTGGATATGCTTGTAATGAAACACAAGAATTCATGCCACTTCCGATTATGCTTGCACATCAAATATCAAAAGAAGTAGATAAGATTCGAAAAGAAAAATACTCTCACATCTTTGGACCTGATGGAAAGTGCCAGGTATCTGTAGGTTATGAAAATGGGAAACCAATCAAAGTACAAACCATTGTTGTCTCAGCACAAACAAAACCAGGTCTTGATAGAGAGTTTATTGAAGATATCATAATCAATGAAGTATTAACAAAGGTCTTTGACTTTGATACATTAGTTGAAGCAGAAATACTTATAAATCCTACTGGAGAGTTTGTAATAGGCGGACCATATGCAGACTCTGGATTAACGGGTAGAAAAATCATTGTTGATACGTATGGTGGTTATGCAAGACATGGCGGAGGAGCTTTCTCAGGTAAAGACGTAAGCAAGGTTGATCGCAGTGCGGCTTATTATGCCAGATACGTTGCAAAAGCCGTTGTAGGGGCAGGTTTGGCCACACATTGCGAGGTTAGTCTTGGATATGTAATAGGTGTAGCAAAGCCAGTAAGCGTACTTGTTAATACGTTTGATACTGGTGTTACTGATGATGATGAAATCACATCATTGGTTAATTATATCTTTAACTTTAAACCTGAGAATATAAGAAAAGAACTTGAATTGGATAAGGTCAAGTTCAAAGACTTAGCTGCTTATGGACACTTTGGTAGAGAAGAACTTCCTGTTCGCTGGGAACATGTAGATGATAAGATTAATCAATTGAGAGAACTTTATGCGAAAACCTAAGGTGATACACAATTTTTACAAGTCTAGTGTATGGGCAGTAGCAAGAGAAATCAAGATACGCGAAGTCAACGGACTATGTGAACGTTGTGGTAAATTAGGTGAAGAAGTTCATCATAAGAAACGATTAACAATTGATAATATAAAAGACAGTTCTGTGAGCATCAATCAAGAAAACTTAGAACTTTTATGTAAAGATTGTCACAATAAAGAACATAAGCGATTTAGTCCAACGATAGAATTCGATTCAAATGGTGATATGATTCGTAAATAAGCCTCGTTTTTGTTGATTATATTTGATATAATTATACAAAAGGGGATGAAACCATGAAGCATATTTCAGATTGGATAAAAAAGAGAATTGGTATAATTATCGCATTAACAATATTTATAAGTATAATATATATATTTCTTATAGTGTTAACTAAAATTAATGATATCAATACACTAGAGATCATTAAAGACATTTTAGGTGGTGTATCCGTTGCATTGTCATTATCTTTAGCAATCACGATAAATATAAGTGTTAATAATTTCAATGCGACAGAACAGATTTTTGTTGAAGGCGATTTACATAAGCATGAAGGTGATGCTTCAAAATCTTCTGAAGAACAAGAAAAAAACAGTTCATTAAAAATAACAAATAAAATAATAACTGATGGTAAAAAACTTGCCTCTATATTAAGTCTTGATGAAGTAAGAAAGACAGGCTTTTTTGTTCCTCTTACAACTCAAAGGGATATAATTGTAAACCAAAAATCTTTCGTAAATCATATCGAAAACTTAATTCAACAATTGTCAGACTCTTCATTGATAATTAAAGATTTAAATTTCGTAGAGACATTAAAATTAGTGATTAATGATACATTGACAATCAAAAATCAGTATGTCAATCTATTATCAAAAACATCAGGATTTGCACTGAATCAAATTAATTCATATAGAGATGAAACTGTAACAAACATTAACAATTGTGTTATTAATCTTGAATTAAATATAATCGTGTTAAAAAACTTGCTCTAATCCCCCCCATTCATATCAAAAAAAAATAGTATGGGTACCGCGCTAGGGGACAATTAAAAAACACAAGGCATTATTTTTGAAAATCAATAATATGATTTGCATTCAAAAAACTTTATTATTATGCTATAATCAATTTATCAGTTTCCTTCGGGGGTAGATATAGTGATAGATGAGAAGCTTCGAGTAGTAATCCCAAGAGAGTTCTCTGGCAGTGATGTCTATAATAGATACCAATACCAGGTTTTTTTTGCTGCGGGACTAATAATAAAAATGATGTCTGAAGAAACAAGTTTTTTGACATTTTTAGACTATCTAGACGATGTTGTTGTAGTAAGTGGCAATGATGATAATAAAATGATTACATTTTATCAGGTTAAAACGAAAAATAATGGACCAATAAGTATGAGGGTTATAATTACAAATAATTGGATTTCTAAAATGCATTATAATATTTCTAACTTCAGCGAATTTGATTCAAAAGGTATTTTAGTTACAAATAATGGAATCAAGCTAAACGATAAAATTTATGATCAAGTGAATGTTGAAAAACTTTCTGATTTATTAAATCTTCCCGACAATATTAAATTTCATGATCAAGTTGTGGAGCAGTTATCAATTGAATATCAACTTGAAAAAGAGGACATTAAACTAGATAATTATTATGTTCTGTCTTCTGATTTAAGCTTAAAAGGATATGATGATCAAATTAGAGGTAAACTTTCTCTATATTGTCAATCTATTAATAATAAATTAACACTTTCATCACTTGATACTATTTATTCAAAACTGATTTTAGAACTCCAAAAAAGACAAAAGAATGTATTTAATCCAGTAAATATTGAAGTGGAGCATTTGAAGCAATCGAAAAGTATTACTGATAAGGATATATCTCTAATAATAGAAAAAACATGGTTAGTAGAATTACCCGAATTTCAAAATCTAAATGATTTTAAATGTAATGTCTTAGGTTCATGCTTCACTTATGGTAATAATTATAATTGTCTCAAAAAATATAAGAAATTCCAAATTGAAAAGATAAAATCAGGATCGAAGCTGGTATCATATGCAAACGAAAAAATAGCTGAATACGTAGATATCAATCAAGATATAGATGAAAAAGATATTGTTCAGAGCATAATTAACTATTTGAACGATGATGATATATTGAAAACATCAGAGTTTTACAAAGAATATGGTGAATTTATTGTCACAATATATTTATACAAGATGAATTAGGGGAGGTGTCAAAGTGCTGATTTTTAATAACTTGCTTATTGTAGATTATATTCGTAAAGAAGCAAAATATGTGTCTTTTGGAAATAACAGAAACTTGATTACGAGTGATTCAAATTCTAAAGGTAAATCAACGATTATGAAATCTTTATACCATACCCTGGGTGCAAATAGTTTATTTGATGATGAATTTGAAGTTCATTCAAAAATGTTTGATATTGAATTTAATGTGAATAATCAAAAATATCGAATTTGTCGTTACCAAGATGAATATACTATATTCAAAGAAGAAAAACTCATTAAGAAATTTAGTCGTGGTAATATTGAGGGTTTGTCTAGATTTTATGAAGAAGAATTTGGATTTAGTGTTTATTTAAAAAGCAGAACTGCGAGTATCGTCTTAGCTCCACCTGCTATGTCTTTTTTACCATATTATTTGGACCAAGATAAAAGTTGGAAAAAAGAAGTAGAACCATTTGAAAATCTTGGACAATTTGAAAAACTTAGTAGAAACGATTTGTTTTATTACCACCTTAACATATTGAATAAGGATTATATTTCTTATAGACAGTTGATTCAGGAAAAACAAAAAGTGCTGACTAATAAGAAAGATGAACAAGCTAATTCTGAAGAAATATATAAGACAATTTCTGAAACAATAAAATCTGATAATACATTTATTAATGAAAACGAAATGGAAATTGTTTTAAATCAAATGAAAAACAAAATAAACCATAATCTCAGCATAATTGCTGAGTTAAAAGAACAATTCTTATATTTGGATTCGTCTAGATTTGATTTAGAGATCGAAAGAAAAGATATTGATAGAATTATAACTCAATTAGCATCTGGGAAGGACATAAAAACAAGCAAAGAAATTAAATGTCCTAATTGCGAAAATATCTTTGAAATTTCATTTGAAGAGGAAATAGAAGAATTATACAATTTAAGTTTTTTGAGAAATAGAGCAAAATCAATTGATTTTGAAATAAAAGAATCCAGTGATAAGTTAGCTATAGTTAAATCTTCCCTTGCTGATCAGTTAAGTGAGATTAATGCTTTGGAAGAACAAGTTAAGGTTAAGGAAAGTGCTTATCAAAGTTATATTAATCGTAAAGCTTATGATAATATTATTTCTGAACTTGTTGAGAGAATGACAAAATTAAATATTGAAATTCAATCTTTAGAAAACGAAATAAAGAATGTTAGCGAAAATATCGAAAAACACCAAACTTTAAAGAGAGAAGCTCATGAATTGTTTGTTGCAGAA
The DNA here is from genome assembly GCA_018817915.1 of Bacillota bacterium. Taxonomy (GTDB): domain Bacteria; phylum Bacillota_I; class Bacilli_A; order Acholeplasmatales; family Acholeplasmataceae; genus Peloplasma. The sequence goes on along the minus strand of JAHISX010000023.1, from coordinate 8,168 downwards.
TACACTAGATTTCTTAGAAATCTTAATGTTACAAACTTTAAGTCTGATAATATTAAACCTTTTCAAAAACTACGAATTGGTGGAAGTCAGTATGTAAGAAGTACATTAGCATATTTCTTTGCTTTTTTAGAAATAAAAACTCATATGAATGTTCAGTCGTTTAAGTTTCCCCTTGTGATTGATTCACCTAGAGAAGGAGAACAAGATAATGAAAATAGTCAAGATATACTTGAATTCATTTTAAATTCTGATATAAATGATTATCAAATGCTTGTGTCCTCTGTTAATGCAGATCAGTACATAGATTTGGATGAATACCCTGATTTAAATTTGATAGTTCTTGATAACCAGAAATACCAATTACTTAATTCACCTGATTATATTGAACATCAAGAACGTATATATAGCTCAATTGCATCCTTTAACCTTAGGAAATAGAAAATGATGGTTATACAGGAATATAAGCGACTCAAGTCGCTTTTTTCTATGGCTGATGAATCAAAGAAAGAACTGGTTGACAATATGATTCATCAAGCTGCATTCATGAAAGTTGAACTTGACAAACTTCAAGGACAGATAAGAAAATATGGTGCAGTTCAAATATCAACTAAAGGTTCTCAACGACAAACTGAAGCTGCCAAGTATTATACAAAACTTGTGAATTCTTATGGAACAGTGATTAAAACTCTAAATACTATCCTAGGGACACAAGTAGACGATGGAGAAGACGCATTTGATGAATTTCTTAAGAGAGCAAGTGAATGAACTATCTAGTAGAGTATTATCATGAAATAGAAAAAGGAAATATTCTTGTAGGAGAAGAACTCAAGAAACAACTTGATACATTGATTCTTGATCTTGAAAATCCTAGATACATATTTGATGAGAAACCAGGTAATTTAAGAATTAATTTTATAGAGACTTTTTGTAAGCATACTAAATCACCATTTAACGGGATGCCATTTATACTTGAGTTATGGGAAAAAGCGATCATTCAAACGGCTTATGGATTCAAAATTGTTGATACAGACCTTAGAAGATTTAATGAAGTTATATTGTTGATTGCAAGAAAGAATGGAAAGACAACTTTCGTAGCTGGATTAGATATTGCAGAGTTCTTTCTATCAAGAGGTGGAGTAGACATAATCTGTGCTTCGAATACAACAGAACAAGCAAATATTCTTTTCGAAGAAATTAATAATATGCGAGAGCAATCTCCATCATTATCAAAGGAAACAAGAAGCAAGAAAAACATCTTTTACATCTATTCTCCAAAAACTAAAAATAAGATCAAGAAATTATCTGCTCAATCTAGAAACAAAGATGGATATAACATCGAAGTAGGTTGTATCGATGAAGTTCATGAGATGACTGATTCAAAAGTATATGATGCAATCAAACAATCACAATCTACAAAGAAAGAACCTCTAATATTTATCATAACCACCGAAGGGACAACAGTCGGTGGTTTTTTAGATAGTAAGCTTGATTATAGTCGTAAGATGCTTAAAGGTGAGATACAAGATGAAAGAGTTCTTCCCTGGCTTTATACGCAAGACTCAGTGAACGAGATATACGAGGATAAAAAGACATGGCAGAAATCTAATCCCAGTATAGGAGTAGTAAAGTTAAATAGCTATCTAGAAGATGTAATGAATAAATCAAAGCATGACTTATCAACAAGAGTAACAATGCTTTGCAAAGACTTTAATATCAAACAAGCGGACTCTGGTTCTTGGCTTAATTTTGATGATTTAAATAACGATGAAACATATAATATAGATGATCTAAGAGATAGTTATGCAATAGGTGGTGTAGATTTATCTTCAACAACGGATCTAACTGCAGCTATTCTAGTTATTCAGAAAAAAGAAAGTAACAAGAAGTATATTCTAGCTCACTTCTTTATGCCAAGTGAAGTTTTACAAAAAAGAATTACTGAAGATAATGTTCCTTATGATATTTGGGTAAAAAGGGGACTGGTAACTTTGACAGAGGGAAACCAAAATGATTTTAGTCTTGTTACTCAATGGTTCATGAAGATGATACAAACTTACGGTATCAGACCTTTATGGGTTGGATTTGATCCTTGGAACTCACAGTACTGGATAAAAGAAATGGAAGACCTGGGTTTCAATATGGAGAAAGTAAGACAGGGAATTTATTCTCTATCTGAACCAATGAAGCAGCTTGAAGCAGATCTCAAAAACAGCCTTGTAAATTATAACAATAATCCAATCTTAAAATGGTGTTTAGCTAATACTCAAGCCAAAGTAGACTTAAATGGAAACATTCAACCATCAAAGTTAAACTCCAAATATAAACGGATAGATGGTACTGTAGCTTTGATAATTGCTTATGCAGTTTTAAATAGGTATAAGCTTGATTACGAGAATATGCTATAAAAAAAAGGTTCAAAGAACCTTTAATTTATAAAATGGTGATGGCGGAAGGAGTTGAACCTTCAAGACGATTGTGCCCGTTATGTAACTTTCAAATACCCTATGAATTTAATGCACCTTTGGGCACCATCACAAAAGTCTTCCACCATACCTTAAGTTCCATTTTTATGCTCACTCCTTTAGATTTCAAGAATATATTGAATAAAATGGTAACCGTTAGCGGTGCATTTGGAAACATAATAGGTAAGATACTCATTACGATAACAGCCAAATATAAAATAACATATATTTATTAAATAATCAATATCTTTGGAAGAAAGTGGGCGGTTCAATGGCAATATTTAAACGAAAAAGTAAGACTGGGTCATTTGATGCACTCCAGTTAATCAGCAATCTTAATACATTTTATACACCATTTGGAAATAATATATCCAATAGTGATGTGGTTAAGATATGTATTGATCGAGTGGCAAGTCAATGTGCAAAGTTAAAACCAAGATTTATAAAAACTGAAAACGATAAGACAGTAACCGAGAAGAAAGGTCGACTGTCTTTTCTTTTGAAATATAAACCGAATGATATCATGACACCTTATGATTTTATCTATAAAACAATTACATTGTTACTGCTAAATGATAATGCATTTATCTATCCTAAGTTTGATAAACAAACTGGAGAGCTTAAAGGTGTCTATCCATTAAGACCAGTAACAGTTGAGATGATTGTTGACACATCTGATGTATATTATATTAAGTTTCTGTTTGATAATGGAGAGTCATACATCTTGCCATATGATAATATAATCCACTTGCGAAGACATTACGGACAAAATGATATCTTCGGTGGAACAGGATCATCTGGTGATCATGAAGCAATCCTGAAAACAATCTCAATTAATGATAGCTTACTCCAGGGAATAGACAATGCCATTAAATCATCGATGCAGATCCGTGGAATCATTAAGATGAATGGAATGTTATCAGAAGTAGATAAGAAAAAACAACGAGACCTTTTTGATGCTGCATTATCTGAATCAATGAATGTAAAAGGGAGTTCTATTATTCCAATAGATCTTAAATCGGAATATATTCCCTTGAACGTTGATCCAAAACTTATCGAAAAGGACACACTTGAATTTTTACAGTCTAAGATTCTAGATTACTTTGGAGTATCTGTTCCAATATTTACAAGCAAATATACTGAAGAAGAATTCAACTCATTTTATGAATCAACCATTGAGCCTCTTGCTATTCAATTAAGCGAGGCTTTTTCTTTAGGATTACTTACAGATAATCAAATAGAACGTGGAGAAGAAATCATCTTCTTTAGTGAAAGACTTCAATATGCATCCTGGAATACGAAGGTAACTGCTATTGAGAAGCTGATGAGCTTAGGAATCATGTCACTCAACGAATCAAGAGCATTACTAGGATTAGAACCTATTGAAGGCGGAAACAAGCGACTACAATCACTTAACTTTGTAGATGCAGATAAAGCGAATTTATATCAAGTGGGAAACCAGGAGGAAAAAACAAATGAAGATAACGGTTAATGGGAAAATTTCAGAAGATGCAATTAAAGTTATATTGCAATCACAAAAAGAAAAAGTAAAGGTCATTGATGAGTTTTGTAAACAAGAAAAACTTGAAGGACTCTCATATAAGGATTCTGAACTTGAGTATGAATATACCAAAGAAATAAAACAAGAAAAACCTAAGCCAAAACAAGTGGAGGTAAGAGCAGATGCTAAGAGAGACTAGATTAGCTGATGTTACATTAGAAGAGTCAGAAGGAAAGATGATCCTTGAAGGATATGCGATTGTCTTTAATAACGAAACACTTATCGGTGATGAAAGCTATGGATTTATAGAAGAAATAGACTCAAGAGCTTTATCAGAAACGAAAATGAAGGATGTTCCTATGAAATACAATCATATGGACTCCTTTTTAATTATCGCTAGAACCAAGAATCAATCACTTCAATTAACTATAGATAGTATTGGATTAAAAGTTAGAGCTGAGTTACTAGATACTCTAACTAACCAGGACATTTACAAAATGGTTAGAAGTGGCCTTCTTGATAAAATGAGTTTTGCCTTTACAGTTGATGAGCAAGTTTGGAATCGTGAAGGTGCAATTCCGAAAAGAACAATCACGAAAATTGAACGTTTGTATGATGTGTCGGTTGTGGATACTCCGGCATATGATTCAACTAGTATATATGCTCGTTCTTTAGAGTCTATGGAATTAGAACTAAAGACTATGGATTTAGCAGAGCAGGAACAACAATCAACAATTATCAAAAAAAGAATCAAAATCAAATCACAAATCTAAGGAGAAGAAAGCATGAATTTAGAACTAAGAAGAAAAGAAATAGAAGGTCGATTAACAGAAATTAGAGGTCTTGTTGATAATGAAGCAGATCTAGTCAAACTGGAAGCACTAGAATCAGAAACAACAACCCTTCAAGAAGAAAGAAGTGTGATTGACAAAAAAATGTCAATTGCTACAAAAACTGAAATCAAACCAATTATCATTGATAATCGCACTCAAATTGACAAAGAAAAATTAGAGTTGCGAGGTCAACAATTAAGAGAAAAACGTGTGATCCAAGTATCGAGTGAAGAAATTCTACTTCCAGAACACACAGCATCAGGCTTAGCACCAGTTCCATTTGCTCAAGTATCAAGTTTAGTAGACCGCGTAAATGTCATCAACCTCAATGGTGGAGAGACATATAAAAAATCATTTGTGAAAGCAAACGGTATCGCTGGCACTACACTTGAAGGACAACCTTACAGTGAAACTGAACCAGCATTTGGATATTTAACAATTACCAAGGTTAAAATTACTGCTTACACAGAAATCACCGAAGAATTAGAAAAGCTTCCAAGTATTCCTTATCAAGCAGAAGTACTTCGTAACATCAACATTTCACTTAAAAAGAAAATTAGTGAACAAATCTTACGTGGTGCAGGAACTTCAAACACATTCACTGGAATCTTCAGTGATGCAGCTGTAGCACTTGCTGATAAAGCACCTCTTGAAATTGTTGCTATTACAGATACAAGTTTAGATGACATTGTCTTCGCTTATGGTGGAGATGAAGAAGTCGAAGGCGGAGCAGTTCTTATCTTGAACAAGAATGACTTACGTGCATTTGCTGGACTTAAAACTCAAGAAGGTCGTAAAGTTCATTCGATTGATTATGTGAATAAGACAATCGATGGTATTCCTTACATCATCAATTCACATTGTAAAGCAATCGCAGATTCAAATACGGCAGCTGGAGAATATGGTATTGCTTATGGAGCTCTTAAAAACTATGAAGTTCCTGTATTCTCATCAGTTGAAATTGGTAAATCTACTGATTACAAATTCAAAGACGGAATTATCAGTTATAAGGCATCTGTATTCACAGGTGGTAACGTTGTGGGTTATAACGGCTTCTTGCGTATCAAGAAGAAAGCAGCCGCTTAATAACCGCTAATTAAAGATAAGAAAGGATCGATTCTATGGCAATTATTGATATTGTAAAAAAAGCACTTCTAATCCCCCTATCAGAAACATTTGCTGATGATGAGCTTAAGACTCACATAGACAGTTGCAAACTATATTTAGAGAGTTGTGGGATTGATCCTTCTTATATAAATGATGAGTCGAATCCAATGGTTAGTACAATCATTATTATTTATGTGAAAACATTCTTTGGTTTCAAGAATGATGGTAGTGCAAAAGAACTACCTAAAACATTCGACATGTTAGTCGGACAAATCGCACTAACGAAAGGGACTATTGAAAATGTATCCTAATTCCCCCAATATAAGAATGCAGTTACTAACCATTGATTTGGCTCAAAATTCTATAGGTGGCTCAAGCTACCTATTCCTTCATTCAAAAGAAGTCATTGGTATTAATTTCAGTATTACTTCTAGAGAATATTATGAAAGTAAAAGATCAGACATCCACATTGATATTGCAGTGAAAATTCAAAGTTTCCTTTATGACAATAGCAAGTATGTTGACATTGGTAATGTGATCTATAAGATAGAGCGAACATATACTGTAGGACAATTTGCTGAACTATATTTAAGCAGATCAAAGATCAGAAAGAGTGACATCATTGGCTACGCTTGATGAATTGGGATCAGCTATTGAAAACATGGTTGAAGATTATGTTGAGGAGCTTATTCCTAAATTAGAAAAAAGACTAGCTGAAACTGCAGAAGAAATTGTGAAGTATATTTCAAATCACGCACCAAGAAGTGGTGGATCAAAACCTTTTGCTGATTCGTTTGTTGCGACACCTCAAGGTGAAGGCATTAACAAAACAATATCAATATACTCAAACACAAAAGGAAAGCTCACACATTTGCTTGAGTTTGGATTCACTCACAAAAGTGGTAAGTATGTAGGGCCAAGACCATTCTTGAGACCAGCCTTTGATTTGCTCACTCCAAAGATGCTTGAGGATATCAGACAACTGATTGAAAAAGGTGGACTATAATGCAAATCATATTAGAAAATCTATATCAAGTATTAGAATCAGCTTTACCAGGCCAAGTGTCATATGGAACAAGAGAAAATATCAAAGAAGCAAATGATTATATTGTTTATCAAGAAATAAGCAATCGTGGAACAGTTTATGCTGATGATAAAGTTCAAATGAGAGTCGCAACAATTCAAGTGAATTTGATTACACAGAAAAAGAATCTCGAGTTGGAAGAACGACTCGAGTTGTATTTATATTTAAGTGATTATGAGTTTCAAATGCTATCTGAATATACAAATGAAGATGGATCTATAAATAGAGTTTATGAAATCAAATTGGAGGTTATTTAATTATGAGTAATAAAGTTACTTTTGGCTTAAAAAATGTACATTATGCATTGGCCACACAAGTAGAAGATGGTAGTTGGACATTTGGATTACCAAAAAGATTAGAAGGCGCACAAGAGATTACGACTGAAGCAATCGGTGGAAGCACACAAGTTTATGCTGATGATAAAGTAATCGCAACACTTGTATCAAATTCAGGAACAAATGTAACATTGAAATTTACAGAGATTGATGAAGTCTTCAAAAAGGATATATTTGGATTCTTAGAAGATACAAATGGAAACTTAGTAGAGGTTGTAAACAGCGAAACAAAGACATTTGCATTAGGTTATGAAATTCAAGGAGACATCAAAGCAAGACGAATATGGTACTTCTTATGTACAGCGACTCCATCGGGAGATGCAAGTAAATCAAAAGCAGATTCAATAGAAGCAAACTCAATCACATTAAACATCACAGCAAGACCAATTGAATCTGGAAACAATCTTATTTTAAGAATTATTGCTGGAGTTGGAGATATTAACTATACTGCATTTTTAACAAGTGCACCAGAATTACCAACATTTATTTAGGAGATGACTAATGGAAAAAACACTTAAACTAGGCGATATTGATTATCGCCTTCATTCGTCTCTATTTACGATCATTGATTACCGTAATGTATTTTCTACTGAATTATTCAGTGATATTAAAAAATTAGATAAAGCAAGTTTGAAAAAAGAAGAAGATCTATCAACTGTAATTGATACAATCTTCAGGATTATCTATGTTTTGCATAGACCTTTCAGCAAACAATCCTATAATGACTTTTTGATGTCGTTGGATTTTTCTATTTTAAGTAATCAAAGCGAGCTTGAAAATCTGACGAATACGATAGGTGAAATGCTTGGTACCTTTCAAAAAGGGTCAGCTAGCAAAGGGAGTCCC
>JAHISX010000022.1 GCA_018817915.1 Bacillota bacterium | reverse complement strand
TTTTCCAAGTTGGTCCAGTGTAACGTGACATAATTTTTTACCTCCTCTTTTATTTTGGTGGTAAAAAATGCAAATACCTTAATAAAAGTGATCCCGATGTTCTTTTCACCTTAAAGCAGAAAGGTTACTAGGGGCTCCAAATTGGGTAGGGATCGTTCTTTTAAAAATAGTTTGCCTGCTTTTTACCGACGCTATTCATTTTACCCTATAGGGTATCAAATGTCAATTGTTTTTACTAATAACTTTGTGAATTGCTCAAGGAATGAGACAGTTTCAGAATCAAAACGACTTAAGATAGGACTATCTACATCTAAAACACCAAAAAGTTGATTTTTAATGATGATTGGAACAACAACTTCAGAGCGACTATTTGAGTCACATGCTATGTGGTTACTGTAATTTAAAACATCGTCAACAACACGTGTTGTTCTAGTGCTTGCTGATTCACCACAAACACCTTTACCTAACTCAATTGTCGCACATGCTACTTTTCCTTGAAAAGGACCGACAGTCAGTTTTTTACCATCATAAAGATAAAAACCTGCCCAGTTAAGTTCAGTTAAAGTATCCATAATAAATGCCGATGCATTGGCTAATATTGATGTGGCATTTGGTTGTATTTGTAATAAAGCTTCTGCTGATTGCAACAATTCATTGCTTTTCATGATATCACCACCGCCATTATTATATCATATATGATAAAATAGGTATGGTGATAAAACATGAAGAAAAAAATCATTATCCGATTTGGCGATATGATGCTTAAAGGCAGAAATATAGGTTTTTTTATTAAACGCGTAAGATTACATCTAGTCAATAGACTAAATGATTTAAATGTTAGTTATGAGTTTACTCATGATCGCATCTTTATTGATTTTCAAATTGAAGATGAAGCGGTCATCATAAGTAGACTACATCAAATTCCAGGATTGTATTCTTTCAATGTCGCTTATGTGGCTCAACCCAATTTAGATGATATAATTGCCATAGGATCACAAGTTTTAGATCTTGAAATACATCAGGATTTAGTACACTTTAAAATCGAGACGAGAAGACACGATAAAGCTTTTCCTATGACAAGCCAGGAAATTACACAAAAGATAGCTAGTCCATTATTAAATGGTGCAAAAAGAAAGTTTATTGTTGATGTTAAAAATCCTGATGAGACTCTTTATATTGATTTGCGTCATGATATTGCATATATCTATTTAAAGAAGATTAAAGGTATGGGTGGATACCCATATGGCACTGGTGGTAAAGGTTTGGTGATGATGAGCGGAGGATTTGATAGCCCTGTAGCTGCATATTTATCAATCAAGCAAGGTATTGAGGTTGAGTTATTTCATTTTGAGTCAACGCCAATGACACCTTTAGAATCAGTTCAAAAAGTCATAGATTTAGCCAAAGTATTATCTGAATTCACAAATAACCAAAAAATCATTTTACATCTTGTTCCATTCACTAAAATACATGAGGCAATCTTAACTACTGTTTTTGATCCTTACATCATTACAATTATGAGAAGAATGATGTATCGTTTAGGAGAAAGATTCGCAAAAAGACATAAATTATTATGCTTAATTAATGGTGAATCAGTTGGTCAAGTAGCAAGCCAAACACTTCAAAGCATGCAAGTTGTCGAAGGCGTGACTAGAATCCCTATTTTAAGACCTTTAATAACTTATGATAAAAATGATATTATCGATATTTCTAAGAATATTCAAACCTATGAAATTTCAATTCAACCATTTAATGATTGTTGCAGTATTTATGTGCCTAAAGCACCAGTGACAAAACCAATGGAAGTTTATGCATCTAAGTATGAACAAACCATCGATTTCGAACCATTACTCCTAGATGCACTTAAAGATACAGTAACATTGGAAATCTCTCAAGATTTTCATATCAATCTTGCTGATCATGGATTTACAGTTCAAGAAGCAATGAACAATATAGGGAAGGATTAAATATGCTTATTACATCAAAACAAAATAGTTCGTTCAAATTATGGGTGAGATTAAAACAAAAGAAATACCGAGATATTCATGGTATGTTTTTAGTCTATGGCAATCACCTAATTGAACAAGCTAAAAAACATCAAGTGATTGTTGATATATTAACATCAGAACCAAATCAAGAAGGCATTCAGTTGACAGCTGATTTGATGAACGATCTACAACAAGCAGAAACTTACTTTGACCTTATTGCAGTATGCAAGAAATCAAATCCAATAATAAAAAGTGATAAAATATTAGTGTTAGATGATGTTCAAGATCCTGACAATGTTGGAGCTTTACTGCGTAGCGCATCAGCATTTGGGTTTGTTCATGTCATAGCAAGCTTGAAAACAGCTGATTTATACAACGAAAAGGTTATTCGAGCATCTAAAGGTGCATTCTTTGATGTGTATGTTGAAAGAAGACCTTTATATGAAGCTTTAGTGGAACTTAAAGCACTGGATTATCAATTAATTTATGCCGATGCACATGAAACAGGAATACCGCAAAAGCATAAGAAGACCGCACTCATCATGGGGAATGAAGGTCATGGTATTCATGATGAAATTAAAAATATTTGTGATGGTGCAGTATGCATTCCAACGCAAAATGTAGAAAGTTTAAATGTTAGCGTTGCAGGTGGCATTTTAATGTATGAATGGAGGAACTTATGAAAACGACTATAACTGGTTTTTTAGACTTTGATAGCAAATCAACATTTGAAGAACAAATCGAGTGTGCAACAAAACACCAACTCACGCACATTTGTCTAAAGAAATATAATCAAAGTCCACTGATAGAATTAAGTGAAGGCGAGATTAAAAAACTCGTTTCGGCACTGAAGGATACAAAACTTAAGATTGCTATTATTGATACCAATATTGAACCTTATGATATCAATGATGATCGAAAGCATTCAATTGCACTTGATGAATTTAAATATATGGTTAAGCTTGCTGATCGACTTAAAGTACAACATCTTTATTATAAGTTACCTAAATTTAACGATGTAATTAATGAATACGAGAATATTCAAAAAAGGTTGGAACCTTTTGTTGATTATGCGATGAGAAATAGTAAAAAAATAATCATTCTACCATCGAACAATTATAAAGCGAATGTCTATGCTTTTATCTTGAAAAAAATTAATTCCAATGCGTTAAGTGTTGCATTTGATCCAGTATCAATCATGTTAAATAACGAATCGACAACAACGGCGTATCGTTTACTTAAAAATAAAATAGGTTCATTTTCTGCATGTGATGCTGATCACTTAGGAACTCCTAAATTAATTGGTTATGGCAAAACGGATTTAATTGCTATTTTAAAAAAACTGGTAAGAGATAGATATGACGGCTTCATTCTCGTAGATAATAAATTTCATGAGGAAGTCTTTAAAGAAGAACCGGTGAAAACTGGGCTATTAAGCAAAATATTTAAGAATAAGAATAAGAAGAAAGAATCAATGCTTTCTGATCTATCTTCTAGAATATTCCCTAATGAAGAAACAAAAAATGTCACCAATGATGACATTTTAGATAATCAGATTAAAGTGTTAAAAATTATATTTAAATAATATCATTTTCTTCTGATATGTGAAATGCAGGTTCTGCAAATGGAAGTTCAGCAAACAACTTAGTTGTAAACATGATGCCATTGATATGATCAAATTCATGTTGGAAAACAATGCCAACATAACCTTCTAGATGAAGTTCTACAGGAATCAATTGATCACTTATAATATCATATGACAAAGCTTCAAATGTAACGGATTTATATCTTGGTGTGATACCTTCGGTTGGACGATCAACGCTTAAACAACCTTCTCCACCAGGCACGTAAATAATTTCTTTACTTTTATACTTTAAAACCGGATTAACGAGTGCATAAGAGTATTGTATCCCATCAAAATCTGTGACATGCGCTGCAAACATACGCTTTGACACATTAACTTGTGGCGCTGCTATACCGACCGCAGGTCGTAAATCATATTTTTCTACCATTTCATCATCTTGAGAATTCATTACAAATTCAAGCATTTCTTTCAATAACTTTTTATCAGCAGGGGATAATGGTAGTTTGACTTCTTTAGCAACTGTTTCAAGAGTCTTATGTCCCTCGCGAATTATATTTTTCATTAGTATCATTCGACATACACCTCATAATTAATTATATCACAAGGAGTTATTTGATGCGTATTGATAAATTTCTAAGTAATCTTAAATATGGTTCTAGAAGCGAAATGAAGTCTTTTTTGAAACAGCATGAAGTCTTTATAGACAACATACGTGTCATTTTGACGAACTTTGAAATGGATGAGTTTAATGATACAGTCTATCTAGATGGTAAACCAATCTTTTATAAATATCCTATTTACTTAGCCATCAATAAACCTCAAGGTTATTTATCAGCCAATCGAGATAATCAATATCCATGTGTTGTTGATTTACTTAAGGAGCCTTATAACCGTTTTGATTATGCAATAGCTGGAAGACTAGATTTAGATTCTGAAGGCTTACTTATCTTAACAACAGATGGTTCATTTGCTCATCAGATTACTTTACCTAAGTCACATGTTCCTAAAACCTACGAGGTTCTTCTAGATCGCGATTTTAAAGATTCTAAAGCACTTATTTGCGGTGTAACGATTAAAGACGGTAGAAACCAATTATACGAAGCAAAAGCATTGGAAATCCACAGTGAATTCAATCAAGCTTGGATTACAATAGATGAAGGTAAATTTCATCAAGTGAAGCGGATGTTTGAAGCAATTGGATATTTAGTGTTAAAATTAAAACGTATTCAAATAGGTCAATTGAAATTAAATGATTTACCATATGAAGCTTATTTTGAATTTAGAAAGGAAAACCTCTATGACTGATATGATCATGCAAGCATATAATGTCCTTGATGAAATCAAAGCTGATCCAATGTATCAATCCATTAAAACATTTGATCGATTGATTACAAGTAAATATAAAGAAGAAATTAAAGTTTTTAATGAAGCAAATAAAGTGTATAATCAAGTGATGGCTGAAGGTGGAACATATCATCCTGACTTTAAAGAAGCAGTCAAAACATTTAGTCAAGCAAAATCCAACCTATATCAAAAACAAGAGGTTGTCCAATATTTTGAAATGGAAAAACAATTTCAAGAACACTTAAATGATTTCTTAACACAATTAAGTCAAGCTGTATCAAATCATATTAAAACTCCAAATAAAATGGGGATTGTAACAAAAGGAGGAAGTTGTCATGTACGCTAATAGAATGGCATTTGTCGTTTTTTATCAGGGTAAACAAGTTCAAGAAAAACTTAAGAATATGCCTGTTGATATTTCTTATATATCTACTAAGCAAAATTATGCAATTGTTTATGCAGATGTTGAACAGGAACAAAATCTTAAAAAGCAATTGAAAGATGTGAAAGGTTTCAAGTATTTTGGACCATCACAAATGTATGATGATAACCTTAATTTTTAACTGTTAAGTAAAAAGACTTGACAGGATTGATTTTTTGTATATAATAGTACTGTATAATAAAAAGAAAGAGAGAAAATAAAAATGGCAGTTAAATTACGTTTACAACGCTTTGGTTCAAACAAGAAACCTTTCTATCGTGTTGTTGCAAGTGAATCAAACAAAGCTAGAGATGGTAGATTCTTAGAAATTCTAGGAACATATGATCCTTTACTTGGAAAAGTTCTTGTCGATGCTGAAAAAGTTCAACAATGGCTAGGTCATGGTGCACAACCTACGGACACTGTAAAAAGTTTATTCAAGAAGTACAAAGTTTTAGACAAATAAAAGGGGGTATATGTCATGGCTGTTGATTTCGAAAAACTCATAAAAAATATGATAATGCCATTAGTCGTTAACCCAGATGATGTTTTAGTTAAAATCTTATCCAATGACGAGGAATCAGTGACAATTCAACTTTTAGTTAATGAAGCTGATTTAGGTCGTGTGATTGGAAAAGGCGGGAAAATCGCGAGTGCAATGCGTACCATTGTATATGCAGGTGCTTCTAAAGAAGGCAAACGCGTACAAATCGATATTGACTCATTTTAAGGATGAAGACTATGTATCAAATTGGCAAAATTACAAATTCACACGGTATTAAAGGCGAAGTTAAAATTTACAATTTAAGTGACTTTAAACGTTTTGTCGTTGGTGGCCCAATATTTGTAATGATGAAGGAAAAAAGAGTGGATTTCACAATAGAACGAGTTAGACCTCAAGGGAATATACTCATTGTCAAATTCAAATCATACGATAATATTAATGACATCCTAGTCTACAAAGGCTTGGATGTTTATGCTGATGAAATCGTTGAAGAAGAGCTTGAAGAAGATGATTTCCATTATCAATCTCTACTCAACAAGGATGTCTACACGAATACAAATGATTTTGTAGGAACTGTATGCAGTTTGATTCCTGTTCCACAAGGACATTTATTAGAAATAGAAAAACAAAATGGAAAGAAAGTCTTGGTTCCATTTGTGAAGGCATTTATTGAGGATGTTTTAGATGATAAAATCATTATTAATCCAATTGAGGGCTTACTATGATTATTGATATAGTTACCATTTTTCCTGAATTTTTTGACACATTTTTGTCTACATCCATTATTAAAAGAGCCATTACTCAACAACAAGTAAACATCAGATTACATCAAATAAGAGATTATAGTCATCATAAACATCATAATATCGATGATACCCCATATGGTGGTGGTGTTGGTATGTTAATGACGTTTCCTCCATTTTATGATGTCATCATGAAGTTGAAAACCGAAAAATCAATTGTGATCTATTTGTCACCTCAAGGAAAGTTATTTAACCAAAAAATGGCGAAGAAGCTTGCTCAAAGTGATCATCTTGTCTTATTATGTGGCCATTATGAAGGCGTCGATGCTCGAATTGAAGCACTCATTGATATGGAAGTTTCTATTGGTGATTATGTCTTAACTGGTGGAGAGATTCCAGCAATGATTATTTCTGATGCAGTCACAAGACTTTTACCAGATGTCATTCATGAGGATTCAGCCGAAGAGGATAGTCTTCAAAACGGTTGGTTAAAATTCCCTCAATATACGAAACCAGAAACTTATAAAGGACATAATGTACCTGAATTATTACTTTCAGGTCACCATCAAAAGATTGCTGATTGGCGCAAAGAACAACAAATTAGAACGACATTTAATAAAAGAAGAGACCTTATTAAAGGCATTAAAATGACAAAAGAAGAACAAATAATTCTTGATAAAGTAAAAAATGAATCAAAAAATAGTAAAGATTAAGTCAACAAAATAATCCATAAATATTGCATTTTTTAACATTAAGTAATAAGATAGATAGGTACTATCTTTATTATATAAAGGGTTTATTTTAGTCATGCATACTGCAGGAATGGAGAACACAACATGAACAGATTAAAGAAAATAGCTCAAAACAGTAGAATCCTAGAATTGCTATTCGTAGCATTTGTAGTTTTTAGTTTTGATTTTATTTTCATTATTCGTTATGGATTCGGTGTAACTCTAGGCCATTGGATTATTGCATTCTTCAATGTTGCTATTGTTTTAGCCGTATTATCTTTCATTAGAAATAACAAAGCGAGATATATTGCTTACCTGATTTACATACTCATCATGTTTACCTTTTTCTTGACAGATAGCACACTTTATTACTTTAAGCAGGATGTCACATCGATAGCAATGCTTTTAGAATCAGGAAAAAATACGATGAAGATAGGATTGAAATATAATCCTTTGACACCTTATGGTATATTTATTTGGATCATCATCATTGGATTCCTTATTTTTAGCATTAGAATCTTAAATAAAATCGTTAAACTATATCCAACAAATAAACCAAATAGAATCGTCAAGAACACTTTATTTTTGATTGTTGCATTTCTAGGTGTATTCTTTAGTCCTTATATTGTTGAAGCAAATGATTTCTTAACATTCAATACACCAGCAGATAAAAGTTTATTTGTCCAAAAATTCGGATCTATTACTTATCACACAAGAGATATTGTTACCTATGCGAATAATACAATCAAACCGATTTTCTATAGTGATGAATATGAAGAGATTATAGATGAAACGTTAGACCTTACTCCAGGAGATCAATCATTATTATATGGTGATCTTGAAGGGGATAATGTCATCATGATTATGTGTGAAACATGTGAACAGTATGCATATTCACGAGAATACACACCTAACTACTACCGTCTTTATGATGAAGGTATTCATTTTGATAATTTCTATTCAGCAGCGAAAAGCAATTATACTTATGATGCTGAATTTAAGTCATTAACATCAATGATGTATTTCCAAGCAGATAACTTCATGTACACATTTGGAGAAAATATCTACGATAATGCTTTACCAAATGTTTTAAGTGATTTCGGTTATACGGCCAATTCATTCCATGATTATTTTGGAGATTTCTTTAATCGTGATGTTATTCATCCAAATATGGGATTTGATAACTCATACGCATTCGAAGATCTTGATATTGAAGAAACTGCAGATTGGCCACTTGATTCCATTATGTTTGAGCAGATGAAAGATTTGATGGTACCAATACAAGAAGAACCTTTCTTTAGTTTTGTAATTACGGTAACTCCTCATGGTCCACATCATGATTATCGTGAAAATCTTCAAGAATATTATGATATATTATCTTTAGATCCAACTTATGATGAAGCAGAAATTGAACTTCTAACTTTAATTGCTGCTCAAATGGATTTTGATAAAGGATTAGGTATCTTGCTTGATGATTTAGAAGCAAAAGATTTATTATCATCAACAACGATTTTAATATATAGTGATCATAAAAATTATTCAGATTATGAAATGACTCTTGAATATACACCAGACAGTGATATTCCTTATGAAATTGAGAAAGTTCCATTCTTAATCTATAGTCAAAAATTAGGATCTGGATCATCTGATGTTCTAACATCACATTATGATGTAACACCAACTGTTTTAGATTTACTTGGTATATCCTATATTCAATATTACTATTATGGACAAAGTGTCTTCTTAGAAGAAAAACTTGATTTACCAATCATATTGACTTATTCAAGTTGGATCAGTCATGAAAATGTGATTTTATTTGATGAAATTTTATCAGGTAACGCAAACGAAGAAGATTATATCGCTAAGAAACTATCCGTTTATGACACGATTGATAAGTTTGAAAAAATGTTTCAATCTGATTATTTTAATGATCGGCAGTCATATTTAACCAATCCATAGAATTATCTTCAAAGTTTCATTAAATATGTTGCATGTTTAATCTAACTTTGTTATAATAATAAAGCCGTAGCAAATTAGCACAATGGTCCGCTGTCAAAGAACATGAACATTGGAAGAAAGAGAGTGAGTCGAACATGTCAAGATTAAAAGGGCAAGCGCTGATTGAAGCGATCACCAGTTCTTACATCAAGGAAGTTCCAACTTTCAGTCCTGGAGATACCGTCAAGGTATATGTCAAGATTAAAGAAGGAAACCGTGAACGTTTACAGTTATTTGAAGGTCTAGTCATTAAAAGACAAGGCGGAGGCATATCTGAAACATTTACAGTCCGTAAGATATCTTATGGTATCGGTGTAGAACGTACTTTCCCAATACATTCACCATCAATTGATCATATTGATGTTGCACGTAGAGGTAAGGTAAGACGCGCGAAGTTAAATTACATTCGCACATTGTCAGCAAAAGCATCAAGAATCAAAGAAAAACGATAAGTTTGGTAAAGAGGCGATTGCCTCTTTATTTTTTTTGTAAGCGAATGAAAATATTTTCATCTTTTACTTGAAAGCCTTTACATGAAATGATATAATATTTTCATAAGAAAGATAGATTTTGAGGTGATTTTTATGAGTAACGCAACAATTTATGATGTAGCAGGCGCAGCAGGTGTTTCACTTGCAACAGTTTCCCGTGTTTTAAACAACCCAGAAAAGGTTAAAGAAGAAACAAGACAACGCGTGCTTAAAGTCATTAAAGAGCTTGGTTATCGTCCCAATGTTATTGCTCGCGGACTAGCAAGTAGAAAAACAACAACAGTAGGTGTTGTTATTTCTGATATTACTCGTGCTTCTGTAGCTGAAATGCTTGGTGGTATTAGCGATATTGCACAAAATTATAAGTATTCGATTAAATTATTCTCCATTCGTGAAGATATGGATATTATTGATACATTACATGACATCGTCGCTGAACAAGTTGATGGCGTGCTTTATTTGAATGATGAACTTTCAGAAAATTTAGTAGATGATATTAAAAAAATGTTCAATAGTAATGGCATTCCTTTTGTGTTTGCAAATGTAGTTTCAGATGATCCAGAAGTTCCTACTGTTTCTATTGATTATGAAAAAGCTGGATATGAAATCACAAATGTGATGATTGCTGAAAAAAGACAAAATATTTATTTGTTAAGTACTGCACGCAGATATTCAGTCAATGACAAAAAAGAATCAGGATATGCAAGAGCAATGGAAGAAGCTGGTCTTGAACCAAAGATTTTCAGAACTTCAGGTGATACAAATATCAATCGTCAACATTTCTCCACTTTTTTTAGTGATAAGAAAGTTGATGGAGCAATTGGTGTTAGAGATTCTATTGCCGTTTCATTTATGAACATAGCAAGAGATAATGGTAGACATGTACCTAAAGATTTAGCAGTTGCTGGATTCCAAAATACAAAATATGCTGTTTTATCAAGACCTACATTAACCTCTATCGATATTCCAGTTTATGATATTGGTGCTGTTTCAATGAGACTATTAACCAAGTTAATGAATCAAAAAGATGTAGATAATATTCGCATTATCTTACCTCATTACATTGTCAAGAGACAATCAACAAACTAAATCGATCGAAGATATAAAAAATAGTAGAGGCTTGTAAACCTAAGAAAGAGACTTCATGAAGGTGTGACATGAGGAGAAAACAAAGCTCGAAATACATTTATGGAGATCACTAAAATCGAGTGCTAGAGTAAGCTCTAGAACTAAGGTGGTACCGCGGATTATTTCGTCCTTAGAGTTTCTAAGGGCGATTTTTATATAAAAACATGGAGGATGTTTAAATGAAATTATATGATGAATTATTATGGCGTGGTCTCATTAAAGATGTGAGTAATGAAGACAGAGCGCGTCATTTACTTAATGATAATAAAATTAAGTTTTATTGTGGTTTTGATCCAACTGGAGAATCGTTAACCGTAGGACATTTGGTACAAATCGTGAGAATGATGCTACTACAACAATACGGTCATACACCAATTGTTTTAATTGGTGGAGCAACTGGATTGATTGGTGATCCAAGACAAACAAGCGAAAGAAAATTATTGACACTTGAAGAATCTTTAAACAATGCTGAAAAGATTAAACTTCAATTGAGTCAGTTTATTGATCCCAAAAAGGCTATTTTTGTTAATAATTATGATTGGATTGGGAAAATTGATATGATCTCATATTTAAGAGATTATGGAAAGCATTTTTCTATCAATTATATGATAGCTAAAGATACAGTTCAAAAGCGAATGGATATCGGTATATCTTATACTGAGTTTTCTTACATGTTAATTCAAGCGATAGACTTCCTACATCTATATAGAACGCATGATTGCAAATTACAATTTGGTGGATCTGATCAATGGGGTAATATTACAACAGGACTTGAACTCATCAGAAAGATGGAAGGGGAGCAAAGTGATGCTGTTGGTATGAGCTCACCCCTCTTATTAAAAGCTGATGGTACAAAGTTTGGAAAGAGTGAATCAGGTGCTTTATGGTTAGATGCCAATCTATCAAGTCCTTATGAAGTTTATCAATACTTCTTAAATGCCTCTGATGCTGATGTTGTTAACTATCTTAAATCACTTACACTACTTACAAAAGATGAAATTCAGGATTTAATTCAAAAATCAGAACAAGAACCAGAGAAAAGAGAAGCACAGAAGGTACTTGCTGCTCAAATTGTCCAACTTGTTCATGGCCAAGATGCACTCGATCAAGCACTTAAAGTCTCCAAAGCATTATTTTCAGGAGATTTCTCAGAAATTAATGAAAATGGATTGAAAATGCTCTATAAAACGCTTGATTCAATGACCTTAACAGAGCCAAAATCATTATTAGATCTATTGGTTGAAACAAACCTTGCATCATCTAAACGTGAAGCAAGAACATTCATTCAAAGTGGAGCAATTGGATTAAATGATCAAAAGGTTAGTGAAACAGAGTACATAGTTAGTAGAAGTGATACCTTATTTAATGCTTATGTCATCTTGCGTAGAGGCAAAAAGAAATATGCAATGATTCAATTCATATAGGAGGAACAACATGGATATCCTAATATACAACCCACTATCAAGAAATGGGAAGAATGAAAAATTCATTCAAAAGGTAATCAACCATCTAAAGAAAAGTGGAAATGCTGTTGTTAGCTACAACATTTTAGCAATTGATGATGTTGAAGCATTTGCTTCTGGATGCAATTCAGATGATCGCATTATCATTGTTGGTGGTGATGGAACTATCAATCATCTTGCCAATAGACTATATGATCTTGATTTCAAACAAGACCTTTTTATGTATCAAGCTGGCACAGGTAATGATTTCATTCGTAGCTTAAAAGTTAAAACTAAGGTTGTTCCTATTAAGAAATACATTCATAAACTTCCTAAAGTATTTTATAGAGATACATCAAGATACTTTTTAAATGGTATTGGTGCCGGTCTTGATGGTTATGTGGGACATTTAGTGAATACATCAAAATATAAAAAGAATAAAATCAACTACTTTAGACATGCCTTTGAAGGATTTGCTAAGTTTAAGCCAATTTCAGCAGAAATAACCATTGATGGAAAAACTTGGAGAGAAGAACGTGTCTGGTTAGCATCGATGATGAATGGTCCATATTATGGTGGTGGTATGAAGGTTGCTCCGAATGCTAAACGAGAAGAACCTAATTTACACTTAGTCGTGCTTAAAGACATCCCTAAATGGCTATTAATCATGATCTTCCCAACTATTTATACAGGATGGCATCTCATATTTAAGAAATTTGTTAAGGTTTATGTAGGAAAAGAAATTTCAGTGAAATTTGACAAACCCACTTATTTACAAATTGATGGTGATGTAGAATATCCAATTGATCACTTTAGTACAACAGCATTTTCAATAGAATAAATCAATCTAGTAAGGAAAAAAAGAATGCATAAAGAACAAAAAATTGTTGTCTTTTATTATGAAGGATTTGCTGAATTTGAAATTTCATTAGCCTTACTATATTTAAGTAAATATGAGATTATTTCAGTAGCTTTAGAAAAAAAAGAATATAAGAGTTTGTCTGGACAACGATTCATCGTTGATTTTTTACTCGATGAAATTGATCCAAGTGATGTCAAACTGTTTATTATTCCTGGTGGAAATCCAATGCATTATTTAGAAAACCCCAATTTATTTAATTTCATTAGCAAAGCATCTTTAAATGGAGCAGTCATTGCTGGAATTTGCGGTGGAGTAGATATTTTAGTCTCACTTGGTTTTCTCGAAGGGAAATCATGCACAGGAAATGCCCTGGATCCAACTCATCCACAGTCACTTAAAGATAGTTATGCTCAAACAAATTATTCAAACCAAGGTGTAGTCGTTTATGACAACTTCGTAACAGCACAAGGGAAAGCATTCATTGAGTTTGCTTCAGTATTACCTAAGCAAATTGGGATGAAGAAGGATGAATATTTTGAGTTTGACCTCTAAAAAATTAAAAAAGACTTATTAGAATCATCTAATAGGCCTTTTTATTTGTTCGATTTGATTATCTAACGCGTCCCATACCCATGCGTTTAAATACTTTTTCAATTTTTCTTGATGCGATTAATTTTGCTCTTTCAGCACCTTGGTCTAATATTTCATCTAATCGAGGATTATTGATGTATTCAAAATACATTTGTTGAATAGGTCTTAATGAATCAGCAACGATTTCAGCTAAATCGGCTTTAAATGCAGAATAGCTCTTACCCTTATATTTTTTCTCAACTTCTTTAATTGTTTCATTGGTTAAAGATGAATAAATCGTTAAAAGATTCGATATACCTGGCTTTTTCTTTACATCATATTTTATGATTGCATCAGAATCTGTTACAGCACTCTTTATCTTGTTTCTTACAGCAGCTAAATCATCTAGTAACAAAATATAAGACTTAGGATTTTCATTTGATTTATCCATTTTCTTTGTTGGATCTGTTAAAGACATAATTCTTGCTCCTGTTTCAGGGAAGAATCCTTCAGGAACAACAAATGTTTCACCATAAGTGTTATTAAAACGAATAGCTAAATCTCTTGTAAGTTCTAGATGTTGTTTCTGATCGTCACCAATTGGGACGATATTGGCATCATACATTAAGATATCAGCAGCCATTAAAGCAGGGTAAGTCATTAATGAAGTACGAATGCCTTCTGTTTGTTTCTGCTTTTTATCTTTATATTGGGTCATGCGTTCCATTTCACCGATATAAGCTGTTGATTCCATCACATAGCCTAAAACAGCATGTTCATTCACTTCAGATTGAATGAATAAATTGACTTTATCTGGATCAAGTCCACATGCAAGATAAATAGCAGCAATACTTCTAATGTTTTTCTTTAGTTCTTGTTTGTCAATGGGAGTAGTAATTGCATGCAGATCAGCAATAAAAATGAAGAGCTCTGTATTTTCCATCTCATCTTGTAGTTTAACAAACTGCTTAAGTGCTCCAATATAATTACCTAATGTTAATTGACCCGTAGGTTTAATCCCAGATACAAGTCTTTTTTGTTTGACTGGAATTGGTATTTTCACATCAGGTTGCTTAACTTTTTTTAATTTTTCTTTTTGATTTAATGTTGGCATAATTTTGTTCCTCCTATAAAAATAAAACGTCCATAGATTAAAAATCTAAGGACGTATTGTTACGCGGTGCCACCTTAGTTCTGGAATTTAATTTCCAGCCCTCAATATCGTTAAAGCCGATTTACTGTTTGCTCAAAGGACCCATTCATTTATTCATGACTACTGGATTCCACCATCCCAGTTCTCTAAAAGTCTGTTTACAAACTACTTTTCCTTCTCATTGCACTTTAATTATACATGAATCTATATTATTCTTCAAGTACTTTCTCTAATTGATCAACCAGACTCTCAAATCGGTTAATAACCGCCATAAAGGTATCTTTGCTTGTTAAATCAGCGCCTGCTCTTGCTGCTTGATTGACAGGATAATCACTACCACCAGATTTAAGTAGGCCTAAAAAGTTTGACATTGCATTTGGTTTATTGGTTTTAACATTATCATAGATCTTCAAAGAAGCACTATAGGAAGTCGCATATTGATAGACATAAAATGGTGTATGGAATAAATGAGGAATATATGCCCAAACATATTGTTTGCCGTCTTCTTCAGTAATATCTAAATCATAATAATGTTTATAAAGTTCAATCATGATTTGTGATAAAGTTTGTTCAGTTACAGGTATGCCTTGTTCAATCAATTGATTTGCACGATATTCATAAGTAGCAAATAATGTCTGACGATAGAATGTTGACATGATGCCATCGATAGCAGATTCTAGTAAATCAATTTTTTGAGCTTTTGTTTCTGCTTTAGTTAATAGATAGTCTAATAACACATGTTCATTGAAGGTTGATGCGATTTCAGCAACGAAAATTGTGTAATCTGATGAAGCCATCGGCTGTGCTTCGTTAGAAAACAACGTATGAGCACTGTGACCAGCCTCATGAGCCAGTGTAAACACAGAATCAAGTGTGTCATCGTGATTAAGTAAAATGAATGGATGATGCCCATAAAAGCCCGATGAATAAGCACCAGTTCTCTTGCCATCTTGTGGATAAGCATCAACAAAACCATCTTTCACTGCATCATGTTGTTTTTCTACAAAAGTTCGATCAAGATGTGCAATAGATTCAAAGAATAATGATTTAGCTGCTTCAAAAGGATATTTTGTGTCATCCTTAATTAATTTAACAAAACGATCATAGGTGTGATACTTATCAAGCTTTAAATGTTTTTTTCTTAATTCGAGATAACGTTTGATTGGTTCTGTGTTTTCAAAAGCAACATCCTTTAAATTATGAAAAACAGAAGTAGGAATATTGTTTCTAAATAATGCAGCATCTAGCGCAGAATCATATTTTCTTGATTTGTAGTGAGCTGAAGCTTGTTGCAAAACAAGATTGTATGTATTTGCAAATGCATTCTTATTATCTTTATATCGTTTAAAAGCTGCTTCAAAAATAAGTCTTCGATCATCAGCAGTTGGAGCATCAGCAATTTGTGATCTAAAATTAGCTAAGTTGATTTCTAACTCTTTACCATCACTTAATGTAACCTTTTGATTCACAGCATCAATGATAGCTAGTGATTGATACAAAGATGAAGGAATACTTCTTAAAGGACCAAAATTGGAAAGAAGACCTTCTTGATCACCATCAAGAACATGCTTTTGTTGAAAGAAGAGCATTTCCATTTGAAACTTATAAGTTTTAAGGAAAGCATCTTTATCAATAAATGACATCACTTTTTCTTCACCTAAAGCAATAAGCTCAGGAGAAAGAAAAGAAGTTTTTTGATTTAAATCTGAAAGCATTAATAGCATCTGTTGATTCTTACTGGATTTAACCGTATCCTTTAAATTGAGGTCACTATTTAAATGGATATAAGCATAGAGGCGATAAAGCAATTTGGTTGCTTCTTCCTCAGCTGCATAAAAAGATTTAAAATCCTCAAAATTTGCAAGTTTACCTTTGAAAGAAGCTAGCGTTTCGATATGGTTGGGTAATTTTTTTAAATCCTCGTCCCAAGCTTCCAAACTAGGATAAAAGATTGATAGATTCCATTTTGACATATATTTATTTCCTTTCTGATTTGTTTCCTCTATTATAACCTAATAAAGATATATTTCATATCATGCCGTTTTGAAATATGTAAAATCGTGATAAAAACGTTATCACAGGTTGTAAATTTAGACGAATAATTATATAATTGAAGAGCGGGGAAACCTTAAAAGACACAAAGTGCTATAGGATAATACCTATGCTCCAAAAAGGAGGAAGACAATGATTACTATATTTACAACACCAAGTTGTTCGTCATGTCGAAAAGCGAAAAAGTGGCTGGATGATCACAAGATACCTTACAATGAAAAGAATCTTTTCAATCAACCCATCACAGAAGAAGATATTGATCACATGCTTGAAAATGCTGAAAATGGATTTGAAGATATTATTTCTACAAGATCCAAGATTTTCAAAGAACAATCTTTAGACGTTGAGGATATGAGAATAAGTGAACTTAAAACATTTATTATCAATAATCCAAGTGTGCTAAAGAGACCGATTATGATTGAAGGAGAAAAGCTTCAAGTAGGTTATAACGATGAGGAAATACGTGTATTCATTCCTAAGAGACTTAGAGAATTGATTATGTGCACGGATTGTCCAAATGGAGAATATTGTGACTATCAAAGTGCACTCAAACGATATTTTGATGAAATTAAAAGTGATTTAGCTAATACTCACTAAAAAAAATGGGAACCCAAACGGTTCCCATTTTTTAATGTTATTTTTCTTATTGCTTTGATATATGCATCTTCAAATATGAATAGAAGCCAATGCCTGTAACGGATAGTAATAGGATGAAACCTAAAACGTATACTGTTTTAACCATGGGTGCGTATGTGCTCAAAATGAATATGTCACCATTGAGTACTCCAGTATAATTGAAATGCTGTCCAAATAAAACGGCGACAAGGACAGATGCTGATAAGAGAAATCCCTTATTTTGGAAATACCAACCAACCCAAAGCAACACAACTGGTATAAACAATTCATACATTGTGGGCATTACTGCATATCCATATGAACCAAACCAATCTAAACTGCGAATGATTATTGATACTAAAAAAAGCACACTAGCAGTCACAGCTGTAATAAAATAAAGTAAACTACGTTCTTTCATAGGCCCTCCAATGGTATATACTTACATATAATATTATAAAGTTTATATCAAAATAAGTCAATGTTATAATAATAAAAGAAAAAAATAGCCTATATAGACTATCTTTTACAAGTGAATGCTCTCTCGCTTTTTCTTTTTGTAGGAACAATTTCAATCTGATGTGAATCAACAAATTGTTTAAAAAGTTTTTCTCCCTCATCGTAGTTACATACTTCATATTCGATTTCATAATCAACAACATGACAGTATTCACAACGATCTAAAAATAATGTTCCACCTTGATAAGGTGTACTAACTCTATAATTATCAAGACTAGCCTTGAATGTAACAAAATAATCTAAATCTTCAAAAAAGTCCTTTGTGCTAAAACCATTTTTAATCATATCTTCAGCTTGGCTTTTATTTAATAATACATGGCTTTCAAAAGCACCTTTTTCGCTTTGACTCTTTAGAGTGACCTTGAAATGATTTTCACCTTTTTGGCGAATTCTTAAAACCATTTTTTCTTTGTTTAAATTAAAATCATCTGTATCGAAATAATGGTTTGTTTGCTTAAATATGTTATTCTCTAAATTGAAAAGTTGAAGAAGTTCATGATATTTATCAAGTGGAATGCTTGTCTTGAATTCTATCTCAATATTCTTAGTCATCGACGTCACCTTCTTATAGATTATAGGTTTAATTTTATTGCCGCTTTTATTATATCAAATAGAGGGTATAAAGGGAAGAAAAAACGTTTACATAATGTAACATGATTTCAAAATATTTGTTTTTATTCAATTAAATGGTAAAATAATAGATGGAAAAAACAATTCTAGGAGGAATAAAATTATGGCTATCAATGTAGCAATCAATGGTTTTGGACGTATTGGACGTCTGGCATATAGATTAATGGCAGATGATTCAAAATTTAATGTTGTAGGTATTAACGATTTAACGGATGCAGAAACGCTTGCTTACTTATTGAAGTACGATACAGCACAAGGTAATTTTAAATTAGACGGTATTAGTTTTGAAGGAACTGATTTAGTTGTTGATGGAAAGAAAATTCCTATCTTCTCTCAAAAAGATCCTAAACAATTACCATGGAAAGATTTAAAAGTTGATGTTGTATTAGAATGTACAGGTTTCTTTACAGACGAAGTAAAAGCTGGTTGGCATCTAGAAGCTGGCGCTAAGAAAGTTGTTGTTAGTGCTCCTGCTGGTGGTACAGTTAAGACAATCGTTTATAATGTTAACGATGATACACTTGATGGAACAGAAGATATCATTAGTGGTGCTTCATGTACGACAAACTGTTTAGCACCTATTTGTAAGGTTCTTGATGACAATTTTGGTATCGTTGGTGGTTTCATGACAACAATTCATGCATATACTGCAGACCAATCTTTAGTTGATCAACCACATAAAAAAGGTATTTATTCAAGACGTGGTCGTGCAGCAGCATCAAGTATCATTCCAAGTTCTACTGGTGCAGCTAAAGCAATCGGTCTTGTATTACCACAATTAAAGGGGAAATTAGATGGAACAGCACTTCGTGTACCAACTGCTACAGGTTCTATTGTTGACTTAACTGTAGAAGTTAAGAAACACACAACACTTGAAGAAATCGATGCAGCATTCAAAGCAGCAGCTAATGAAACTTTGGCATATGTTTCTGATCCTATCGTATCTGCAGATGTTATCGGTTCTAAGTTTGGATCATTATATGATGCACACACAACACAAATTGTTAATTATGATGATAGACAATTAGTTAAAGTAATGGCTTGGTATGACAATGAAATGAGCTATACTGCTCAATTAGTTCGTACAGTTACTAAGTTAGCAAGCTTAATTAAATAGCAAATAAGAATAAGATAAAAAGTGCTTTTGTAAATAAAAGTGCTTTTTTTTGCTATATTATTACGCTATGATATAATATATACGTAGTAACTTGGATAAATCAATTATTATGTTAGATTCTTACAATAAAAATAATAAATTGAGAATATTTTTCTTGACTTTATTTCTATTGTGATATATAATGATGGAGTATTATGTATTTATCCGCAATTAATGTAAAAGGCAAACCATGAGAAATCATGGGACGCAAAACTACAGGGCCTGTCAGATGGTAGCCAGTTGTCATTAGTGATGTCGAAAGACATTCATTGAAGATACTGATTATTATGTGGGCTTTTTATTTTATTAGAAAAGACTAAGAAAATCAGTTAAAAAAGGAAAACGTTAGATTTTTCTCAGTCAAAGGAGGCGAAACGATGGGGAGAAAAAGATACGTGCCAATTGTTATTATCATCATGTTGATGACTGCACTCGGATTCACTTCAACCGCAGCATTCGCTTATTGGACTGACGTATCTCAACTATCAAACGTAATCATCGAGTTTGAACCTGAGGACGCTAACCTTGTCATTGAGGATAAACAACAGAGTTTCACAGGAATGCTTGTTCCCGAAGGGTATATTTACCTAGAAGGAGAAGTTGATCAAGTCATCCTGGAATATGATGTAAGTGTTGACAAAACATTAGTAAAGAGCATGAATTTAGTCGTTGAAGCAATTGATGTAAAAATTGATGGGCTTGAAGACTATGAACAACTTGTCGACATACAAATTGGTAACGGAAATCGTAGTTTTGTAAATGAATTATTCAATAGTACAGTAACAATTACTATTGTAGTAAGATTATTAGAGCCAATTGATGCTGCAGAAGCTGCTGATAGAGGATTTGGATTAGAGCGCATCAACGTGGAAGATTCAGAAGCAGCATATAACGCGATTAAAGGTAAAGATATAAGTTTTACAATTAGATTTAGTGTAGAACCAAGAATTTTAGATTAATTAAAAAAATAAAAAATAAAAAGGGAAAATTAAAAAAGGAGATTTAAAAAATGAGACAAAAGAAATTAGTTATAGGTTTATTAGTTATGTTAGCAGTATTGGTATCAGGTTTCACATATGCATATTGGGCAGCTGGAATTGCAGCTGATAGTGACACTGGAGTTGAACAAATTACAATTGGTACAGGTGAAACTGTAACATCAACAGTAGGCATTGGTTCAGCAGTAATTGGTTCTGGAACATTAGTTCCAACAGGATTTGCAGTTGGTGGAGATGTAACATCAGTTACATTGACTTGGACAGTTGCTTGGGCTTCTACAGGTTTAGACGCATCTGGTCTTTCAAGTACTTTATCAGTTGTTCTTGATAGTGTTGAAAATCCTTCTTCAGCAGATGTATCAGCATTATTTAATGTTTCACTAAACAACGCTGGATCATATACAATTATTTCTGATGGTGCAACAGTTACAGTAATTGCAACAATCACTATGAATGAACCTGCTAGCCAAGCTGTTTACAATACAGTTGCTGGTTTAGCAATAGATTTCACATTTACATTCACAGTAGCAGCAGTATAATTTAGATAGTCTTAACATTTCAATCAAATGGCGACTTATTCGTAAGTCGCCTTTAATTTATTCATGCTTTGATGCTTATAAGATTTGTTTAAATTATCGAATGTGCTAAGCAGATACGCTGTTCATTAGATCTGCTTGCATTAACAAAAATATATATATTTTAATTGAGAAATATTAACTTTTTTCATGTTTTATGATATAATTCATTCGATATTATAAATATTTCTAAGTGGGGTATGCCTAAATGAATGAACAAAAAACAAGAAAACACAGTTCAAAGCTTGTTGGATCCATTATTTTTTATGTTATTGCAGGTTTGCTGGTGTTTTATATACTTTTAGAGTTATTTATTCCAACTACAACTATTAAGGTCTTTCAATTTAAGCCATATGTTGTCATAACAGAAAGCATGGAACCAGTTTTAAATGTTAATGATATGGTTGTTGTATTTAATCCAAATTTAGATAAACTTGAAGTTGAAGATATTATTACTTTCAAAGCTGATATTAATTACGATGGAGAAAAAGAAATCATCACTCATTACATCTATTCGATAACCGAAGATGGAAATGGCGATCGTGTTTTTAGAACTCATAGATACGGATCAACTGTACAAGATACATGGATTTTATATGATGAAGATATTTTAGGTGTTTACGGATTTAAAATTCCTCAATTAGGTATGTTTGTTAACTTTGTGAAGAGTCCTTTTGGAATTGCTACCATATCAGTTAATATCGTAATCATTGGTATTATTGTTTACCTTGTAAAAGCGGGAAAAAAAGAGCAAATAATTAAAGAAGAAAACAAAGAAACGAAACAGTAGGACGTGGTAGATTGACAAATTATTTAACTACGGATGAGTTGGTTGTGCAATTGAACAATCAAGCTCATCAAAATATAAAAAATTTAGCTTTAGAACAGAATAAAAAAGCAGATACAAAAGAAAAATTCAAAAAATTTAGTTTCAAGATAACGCGAAAAAAAATATTTTGGTTGGCTCTGATTTTAGCATTGATACATATTTTTTCTGTTTCAATTCCATTGTTATCAGAAAATAGAGGCATCAATGCATATAGATCAACAACTTTATTAGCAGTTCCAATGAATCAAGAGATAAATGATCAACTGATAGCTAAAGTCGTTAGAGTTGAAAAGGTTGATCTTGATACACTAGCTGTTGGGGATCAAATTATTTTATATGGAAGATATAATACGGAGTACTATTGGATTGAAGAGATAATAAGTCTTGATATAGATCAAGGTGTTGCTCAAACAATATTTGATGGTGTCATCTCTTATACCGTCAACCTTGATGATATCCAAGGTGTTTACATTGAGGATGCGAATCTACTCAGTATTATTAGTTATGTATCATCAAGCCTAAAAGGATATATATTTATGATAGGTACATATGCTATTATATTTTCATTGGTCTATATTTTTTACATTAGAAAAAAAGAAGATAAACCAATCGAATAGATTTGGTTTATTTTATTCATAACAAGGAGAATTTATGAAAAAGAGAACAAAAGCAATCATCAAAAATATAATATTTTATGTCGTTGTGACTGTTATGCTTTTTTTCATTATTATTAATGTGGTTGCTCCTGAAGATAGCATCAAATATACTGGTTTTAAAGTCTTTACTATCGTATCAGGCAGTATGGAGCCCGATATCATGATTAATGATGTTGTCATTGATGTAAAAGTTAAACAAGAAGATCTTCAAGTTGGTGATATTATTACTTTTTATACTTATCTATTAGCAAACAATGGAACTTATATCAAAAGTGAGGTCACACATTATATCGTAGGAATTGAAGATGTTGATGGTGAGACTGTTTATCGAACTCACGGTGCAACGGAAGATGATATTCCATATGATAACTGGAAAGATATCAATGGTAATCCAACAAATATTACTTATGATGACATTATTGGTAGAGTTAAATTTGTCATCCCAAATGTGGGTGTAGTCATTGTTTTTATGCAAAATATATTTAGAAATCCAATTATGGTTTTATTGATTGTTGTCAATATAGCAATTATAGTTACAGTAGTTAAAGTAACAAAAAAGGCTTTAAGTGATGGTAAAAAAGAATGATGTGGGACGATTTGATTCAATCAGAATTAAAAAAACCATATTTTCAAAAACTTGTTGAGTTTCTAAAAGAAGAAGACCAAACTAAAGTTATTTTGCCGCCTAAAGAAAATAGGTTATCTTGTCTAAAACTAACACCTTATGATGAGGTTAAAGTTGTCATGATTGGACAAGATCCATACCACAATCATAATCAAGCACATGGTCTAGCTTTTAGTGTCGAACAAGGATTATATCCGCCTAGCTTAAAGAATATATATAAAGAACTTGTTAGCGACTTAAATGTAGCATACCCGAAAACAGGAAATTTAACCAAATGGGCAAAACAAGGTGTACTCTTACTAAATACATCACTTACTGTTGAGCTTCATCAGCCTTTGAGTCATCAAGGCAAAGGATGGGAAGAATTCACACTTGAGATTGTAAAAATAGTTAATGAGAAACAAAAACCTGTTGTTTTTATCCTATGGGGAGCTCATGCTCAAAAGTTTACGAAATATATTGATCATGATAAACATCTCATATTAAAGGCTGTTCACCCTTCACCGCTATCAGCATCCCGTGGATTCTTCGGATCAAAACCTTTTTCTAAGACAAATGATTTCCTCATTAAAAATAATATTCAGCCAATAGACTGGTCATTATAGGATAAAGACTAGTCTTTTTTTCTTTTTAAAGGTTATTATGAAATAAATATTGTATAATGGAAATTACAGAGTAATTAGAAAGCGTTAAGTGTCTAACCGTGGGATATATGGTTAGAACGAACACGAAAGTGGCGGTTTTCTAATACGTCCGCTGTAAGTGATTATAGTGGACCTCAAATATAGGAGGTCTTTTTTGATGAATGGAAACAAACAGCTTCAAAAAATTGTTTTGGCTGCATCATTAGCTGCAGTATCGGTTGTTATTGATGTTTTCTTCAAGTATGTTTTAAATATTCAACACTTTGGAGTTCCCTTTTATGCAATACCTATCATCATAGGTAGTATCGTTTTAGGACCACTCTATGGTGTTATTATGGGATTCATTGGTGATGGTATTGGTGTAATGATTGCAGGAGAAGGCTACTTACCTCTTTATGTTATCGGACCGATGATATGGGGATTGATGCCTGGCTTATTGTTACATAAGAAGTATTCTCCCCTCAAATTGGGATGGGCCATCCCACTTACTTACGTTTTAGTTAGTTTATCTAATACTTTAGCTGGTGTCGTTTATTTCGGATCAGAAGTAACCATCTTGTATTTGTATTTAAGATTATCGCTCATTCCATTTAATTCTGTCATCATGTTTGTCATCATTAAAGATGTTTATCGCAAGTTGTCCCCCTTCACTGAAAGGTACACACTAGAACCACAAAAAACGTAAGATGTCTTACGTTTTTTTTATGGAATATACCTTAATTTTAAGGTATAATATAGATGGTGATTAAATGGTAAAAATAGTAGGTGCAGGATTAGCTGGAGTTGAAGCAGCATATTATCTTGCCAATCAAAATATTCAAGTCCAACTTTATGAAATGCGACCAACTAAAATGACACCAGCTCATCAAACTGGTCATTTTGCTGAACTTGTTTGTTCTAATTCACTCAGATCAAATGACATTCATAATGCTGTTGGTTTATTGAAACATGAAATGATGGAATTCAACTCTTTAATCATGCAAGCAGCAAATGCATCAAGTGTTCCAGCTGGTTCCAGTCTAGCAGTAGATAGAGAACTATTTTCTAGATTTATTGAAGATAAGATTAGGAACCATCCAAATATTGAAGTTATTCATCAAGAATTTACTGAAATTGATACAGACACTTATACAATCATATGTGCAGGACCTTTAGCAAGTGATGATCTATCTTTAAATATTAGTCAATTGTTCCATCAGGATCATTTACATTTTTTTGATGCGATTGCTCCAATTATTGAAGCGAGTTCAATCAATATGGATATTGCTTATCTAAAAAGCAGATATGATAAAGGAGAAGCTGCCTATATCAATTGCCCAATGAATAAGGAAGAATATGAAGCTTTTCATCGTGAACTCATCAATTCAGAAAAAGTAAAAGTTAAAGATTTCGAAAATAATGTTTTTGAAGGTTGTATGCCGTTTGAAGTCATGGCAGAAAGAGGATTTGAAACACTTCTTTATGGCCCAATGAAGCCAGTTGGACTAGAAAAAGACGGTGGTAAAAGACCGTTTGCTGTTGTTCAATTAAGACAAGATGATGCATCTGCATCGATGTATAATATCGTTGGATTCCAAACACATTTAACTTGGGGTGAACAAAAAAGAATCATTCAGATGATTCCAGGATTAGAACATGCAAACATACTGCGATATGGTGTGATGCATCGAAACACTTATTTAGAAAGTCCTAAGATTTTAAATAATAGCTATCAAACCAAAGTGTTTCCTAAGGTCTTTTTTGCTGGTCAAATCAGTGGAGTAGAAGGGTATGTCGAAAGTGCTGCATCAGGCTTAAATGCTGCGATTCAAATGAATCAACTCATTAAACATAATGAACTCAAACCATTTCCTAAAGAAACAATGTTAGGTGCAATGGCAAACTATATTTCTTCACCAAATAATTCCTTTGTTCCAATGAATGCTAATCTAGGATTGTTCCCTCAACTTGAATTCAAGCACTCAAAGAAACTTAGAAAAGAATATTATGCAAAGCGGTCCATTGATGCTCTTTTAGCTTATAAGGAGACACTCAAATGACATATATAGACGATTTTAAAAACTATTTAATGATTGAAAAGAATTATTCAGATCATACGATTGTTAGTTATTTAAAAGACATCCATGATTTTCAGTCATTCATCAAAAGAGAAGAATTAGCTTCTGATTTGCTTGATGTCACTAGAGAACGTTTAGGCAGACATTTCTTGTCGTCTTTAGATGAAAGTGGTTATGCAAAAAAGTCAATTTCTAGAAAGATCTCATCATTGAGAACATTCTATGATTATTTAATTAAAAATAAATTGATTGAAGTCAATATTTTTACAACGCTTGAAACGCCTAAAGTTCCTAAAAAACTACCACAGATTATTTCAGATGAAGAAATTGAGATGTTGTTTAAATCAATTGACAGATATAAACCTCTGGGATTTAGAAACTATGTTTTACTTGATTTACTTTTTAGTTGTGGATTAAGAGCTAGCGAGCTAACAGAAATGACGATTAAAGACATTCAATTAGACCGTGAGCAAATACTCATTCATGGTAAAGGTTCTAAAGACCGTTATGTCCCTATAACTGATAAATTAATTGTTGACATCAAGCAGTATTTAACTTATACCAGACCCATCCTTTTATCCAAAGGGTCATCATCACATGAACTTCGTGTCTTTATCAATTATAAAGGTAGTCCTCTAACTGTTCGAGGGCTGCAATTAATCTTGAAACAAATCATTAAAAATTCTGGTGAAACATTTAAGATTCATCCACATATGCTAAGACATGCTTTTGCTACAACACTCTTAAATCATGGTGCCGATCTAAGAGTTGTTCAAGAACTATTGGGACATGAACATTTAAAATCTACTCAAATCTATACACACGTTTCTAGTGAAGTTCTCAAAGAAAAATATAAAACATCACATCCAAGGATGGTGAAAAAATGATTCCATTAGGAACAATAATCATCGAGGAAGGCCTCGTCTCAAAAGGGAATATTAAAGAAAGAAATACCGTCAGAGCAATCATTAAAAATGATCAAAATCAATTGCTTATGGTTTATTCAAAGCTATTTGATGACTATACATTTCCAGGTGGAGGAATGATGGATCATGAGACACACGAAGAGGCTTTAAAAAGAGAGCTTAAAGAAGAAATTGGTGCTCTAGATGTAACCATCATTAAAGCGTGTGGAACAACCAAAGAGATGAGATATGGTATCAAAGGAACAGATAGTATTTATATGCAAACCTCCTTTTATTATCTTTGTGATGTTCACAAGTTTGGGTCACAAGATTTACAAAAAAGAGAAGTCATTCATGGACTAGAACCCGAGTGGGTTACAGTCAAACATGCAATTGAAAAGAACGAAAAAGTCATGAAAGATGAAAGACATCAAACCAAGGGATTAAAAACAGTATTGATTAGAGAAAATATGGTTTTAAACAAACTCAAGGAGATAGACTTATGCGAAAATTTGAAGTCGTAACTAAATATAAAGATCAAGGTGTAATGATACCTAAAAGAGCAACAGATAGCAGTGCTGGTTATGATTTAGCTAGTATTGAAGATGTAACCTTAGAGCCAGGGGAAATCAGAATGATACCGACCGGACTCAAAGTCGTGATGCCAAAAACTGAAGCTTTATTTATCTTTGCAAGGTCTTCATTATCCATTAAAAAAGGCTTAATAATGAGCAATAGTGTTGGTGTAGTTGATTCAGATTATTATGGGAATCCTGATAATGAAGGACATCTCATGGTTTCATTAATGAATGTGAGAAATGAAGCTGTAACTATTTTGAAGGGTGAACGTGTCGCTCAAGGTATCTTCTTAAGATATGAGAAAACCACAGATGATGAAACTGATGGATCCATTCGTTTAGGTGGTTTTGGTAGTAGTGGGTTATAAAAAGCATTTTCAAACAAATTTTTATATTTATTGATGAAATCAACATTGTTTACCAAATTTCATTTCAAATATCATCAAAAAACAAATGATTAACTTGCAAATGACCTATAAATATGTTATATTTAGTAAGGCTATGAAAATAAGCATGTATCATGTTTGCAGCTCTAGTGCCTAAGGGTGAGTCTGTTTATAGTGATACAGAAGAAAAAAACAAAAATGGAGGAATTAAATTTTATGGCAGTAGTTTCGATGAAACAATTATTAGAATCTGGTGTACATTTCGGCCACGCAACACGTCGTTGGAATCCTAAAATGGCACCATACATCTTCACGTCTAGAAATGGTATTTATATCATTGACTTAAAAAAGACAGCAGAAGAAATTGAAAAGGCTTATCAAGCACTATTTAATATCGTGCAAGATGGCGGTAAGGTACTATTCATTGGTACAAAAAAGCAAGCTCAAGAAGCTGTTAAGGTAGAAGCTATCCGTACGGGTCAATATTATGTTGATCAACGTTGGTTAGGTGGAACATTAACAAACTTCAAGACCATTCGTCGTCGGATTAAGAGATTACATGATCTCTACAAGATGGAAACAGATGGTATTTTTGAAAAACTTCCTAAAAAAGAAGTTCAACAATTGAAGCATGAACGTGAACGTTTAGAAAAATTCCTTGGTGGAATTAAAGACATGAAGAAAGTTCCAGAAGCAATTTTCATCGTTGATCCAAGAAAAGAAAGAAACGCAATTTTAGAAGCACGTAAACTTGGTATCGCAGTATTTGGTATCGTTGATACAAACTGTGACCCTGATGATGTTGACCATATTATCCCTGCAAATGATGATGCTATTCGTGCAGTTAAATTAATCGCATGGGTTATGGGTAATGCAGTTATTGAAGCTCAAGGCGGAGTTGTTGAAAAGTTCGAAGATGAACCAATCACATCTGCACCTCCAAAAAGAGATAGACCTGCTTATAAGCCAAGAGATAATTCAAGTAGAGATAATTCAAGTAGAGACAATGCTAGACCAGCTTATCACAAACCAGCTCCTGCAACTGAACCAGTTGTAGCAAAAGTAGTTGAACCTAAAGTGGTTGAAGAAAAAGTTGTAGCTAAACCTGT
The DNA here is from genome assembly GCA_018817915.1 of Bacillota bacterium. Classification (GTDB taxonomy): domain Bacteria; phylum Bacillota_I; class Bacilli_A; order Acholeplasmatales; family Acholeplasmataceae; genus Peloplasma. The sequence goes on along the minus strand of JAHISX010000022.1, from coordinate 8,059 downwards.
CGAAGAAAAAGTTGTCGTAAAAGAAGTCGTTGCTGAAAAGAAAGTTGAAGCTAAAGTAGAAGTTAAACCTGCTGCAGTTGAAACAGTTTCAGATTCAGATCTAGAAGCAAAGACTGTTGCTGAACTACGTTTGTTAGCTAAAGAACGTGGAATTACCGGTTACTCAGCCCTTAAAAAAGCAGATCTTATTGATGTACTAAAATAATGCTAAAAGGGGATAACTTATCCCCTTTATCTTTAAAATAAAATCAAAAAAATATAAACTTATAGGAGGATTTACATATGGCTATAACAGCCCAATTAGTAAAAGAATTAAGAGAAAGAACTGGCGCAGGTATGATGGACTGCAAAGGTGCACTAGAACATACCAATGGAAACATTGAAGAAGCAATTGATTACCTAAGAGAAAAAGGTATTGCTAAAGCTGCTAAGAAAGCTGGAAGAATTGCAGCTGAAGGATTATGCAGTGTCGTTGTTGAAGACAATGAAGCAGTTATTTTCGAATTAAACTCAGAAACAGACTTTGTCGCTAAAAATGACAAGTTCTTAGATTTACTTAATAAAGTAGGACAGACATTATTATCTTCTAAAGCAACATCAACTGAAGAAGCGCTTGCTGCTGCAGTCGATGGCAAAACTTTAGACCTTGTCTTAGCTGATGCTACAGCTACAATCGGTGAAAAATTATCACTTAGACGTGTAACTAGAGTTATTAAAACAAGTGAACAAGGTTTTGGTGCTTATAAGCACATGGGTGGCCGTATCGCCGTCTTAACTGTTTTATCAAGTGATAAACCAGAAGTAGCAAAGGATATTGCAATGCATATCGCAGCTCAAAAACCATTATTCCTTGATCGCTCTCAAGTAGATCAAGAATTATTAGAACACGAAAAACACATCTTAACACAACAAGCTCTATTAGAAGGTAAACCAGCAAACATCGTTGAAAAAATGGTTCTTGGCCGTGTGAATAAGTACTTACAAGACATTTGCTTGGTAGACCAAGGATTTGTAAAAGACCCTGAAGTTAAGGTAAGTGCATACTTGAAATCTAATCAAACATCAGTTCTTAGCTTTATTCGTTTAGAAGTTGGAGAAGGCATTGAAAAGAAGGAAGAAGATTTCGCAGCTGAAGTAGCTGCTCAAGTACGTAAATAAAAATTAAAGGGGTGTGGCATAAATGTACCAAAGAGTTATTTTAAAACTTAGTGGAGAAGCATTGAAAGGTAATGGAACATACGGAATTCATCCTACAACTGTGAAAGGCATTGCCACCGAAATTAAAGAATTATACACGCTTGGAGTCCAAGTTGGAATTGTTGTGGGTGCTGGTAATCTATGGCGAGGAAAAACTGGGGAAGAATTAGGTATGGATCGCGCTCAAGCTGATTACATGGGTATGTTAGGCACCATCATGAATGGGCTTGCCCTTCAAGATGCACTAGAATCTGTTGAGGTTCCCACAAGAGTCATGACAGTCTTACCAGTTGCAGCTGTTGCAGAGCCATATATCAGAAGAAGAGCTATGAGACATTTTGAAAAAGGTCGGGTTCTCATCTTCTCAGGAGGCACTGGTTCACCATTCTTCTCAACAGATACAGCAGCAGCACTCCGTGCAGCTGAACTCAATGCCGACATTATCTTAATGGCTAAAAATGGTGTTGAAGGTGTCTATGATAAAGACCCAAGAAAACACAAAGATGCTGTGATGTTTACCGAAGTATCTCAAGATCAAGTCTTAGCACAAAAACTTGATGTTATGGATTCTACAGCAGCTTCTATTTGTCGTGAAAATAAAATCGATATTCTTGTCTTTAATATGAATGAACATGGAAATATAAAAAAAGCGGTCCTTGGAGAATCTATTGGAACGCTGGTTAAATGGGAGGCATAATAATATGAGTGAACAAGCAGATTTAATTTTAATGGAAGTTGAGGATCACATGACGAAAACTGTTGAAATACTACGCAAAGAACTTGCAAGTATTCGTACAGGTAGAGCAAATCCAGCTTTATTAGATAAAATCACTTTAAGCTATTATGGTGTTGATACACCTCTTAAACAAATCTCTTCTATTGCTGCAGTTGAAGGCAGTCAACTTTTCATCAAACCTTTTGATAAATCAACTTTAAAAGCGATTGAACATGCGATTCATGCATCTGATTTAGGACTAAATCCAATCAATGATGGTATCGGCATTCGCCTTATTTTGCCAGTACTTACTGAACAAAGACGTAAGGAACTCGTTAAAGATGTTGAAAGATTAGGTGAACATGGTAAAGTTGGTGTTAGAAACGTACGCCGTGACGGAAATGAACACATCAAGAAGTTAGATTTATCTGAAGATGATGAAAAGGGATATCTTGAAGATGTCCAAGAATTAACCAACACATACATCAAGCATGTCGATGATGTTGTCAAAGAAAAATCAGAAGAACTTCTAAAAATTAATTAAACATCTAAAGGCCATGTGCCTTTTTTTGTAGAAATATGTTAAAATATTATAAATATTTAAAATATAGAGCAAATAGAGTATAATGTATTAAGGTGATTATGAATGAATGATAAAAAAATTCCAACACATGTTGCGATCATACTTGATGGAAACGGCAGATGGGCAAAAAAATACGGACAACCTAGATCTTTCGGTCATTATCAAGGCGGAAGGAATCTTTTTACTGTTGCTAAAGCTGCACAAAAACTAGGGATAAAGAAACTAACTGTCTATGCATTTTCAACTGAAAACTGGAAAAGACCAGAAGACGAAGTCAATTACTTAATGACCAAACCCATTGAAATGTTCCATGAAAACCGTGATCGTATCAAGGAAATAGATTATAAAATCACTTTTGTTGGTAGACGCGATCGTTTCTCTAAAGAACTTCTTGAAGTCATTCAAATCATTGAAGCTGAAACGAAGGCTCATGAAGGATTTGAATTAACAATAGCTGCTGATTATGGTTCATATGATGAAATCGTTAAAGCCGCAAATCAATCAGAAAAACCAATAACTATTGAGTCAATAGAAAAGCATTTGATGGTCAAACAACCTGTTGATTTACTCATTAGAACCAGCGGTGAACAGAGATTATCAAATTTTCTTTTATGGCAAGCATCTTATGCAGAGTTTTATTTCACTAAGGTTCATTGGCCTGCTTTTAGCGAAAAAGAACTTAAGAAAGCAATAAAAAGTTATCAAGACAGAAACCGTCGTTTTGGAGGTTTAGCATGAAAGAACGTTTAGTTACAGGTATTGTTTTATTTGCAATATTGATACCAATTTTTACAATTCCAATTTTTCTAGAAGTCTTTCAAATCTTCATGGTTGTTTTTGTTATTATAGCTGCTTTAGAAATGATCAGAATGTATGAGACAAAGAAAAAATTTCAATTTTGGCCACGCATTGGTATTGTTTTATTAACTGTAGGAACATTCTCTAGTGTTGGTGGTGTTTTTGGTAGTCTTGAACATAATCCTTTAGAAGCTAATGGCGTCTTAAGTATTACAATTCCTTTGTTTACAATTATTTTATTAAGTTTTCTCGTCTTATTTAAAGACTTTAATGGTGAAGATGTCGGTAAGGCACTCATGGTAATCAATTATGTTGGTTTAGGTGCAGCTTCCATCGTTATCTTAAGATTTTTAGGGGTTAGATTTATTGTTTATCTACTATTAATTACAGCAGCTACAGATGTTTTTGCATACTTATTTGGTATGAAATATGGCAAACATAAATTAGCTCCTCATATCAGTCCCAAGAAATCCTGGGAAGGTGCGATTGCTGGTACAGTATTTGCTACAATCATCGCATCAAGCTTTGCATTGTTCTATGGATTCATTTTTACACCACAATCATGGATGGGTAGTTTACTCAATGCAGGTGGAGAAAAAACATTATTAGAAAATTTTTCAAGTTTAGGTGAAAATTTACCAATATGGGTTCAAGCATTTATCATTGTACCTGTAACATTTTTATCAAGTATTTTTGCTCAAATGGGTGATTTAGTCGCATCTAGATTGAAGAGAACGTATAATATTAAAGATTTTGGGACTATTCTCCCAGGACATGGTGGATTATTAGATCGATTTGATTCTGCACTATTTGTTGCTATGTTTTTAACAGCAGTTTTCCTACTGATCTATAGACTATTCCCTGCTATAGTTATCTTATGAAGCACATCTATATTTTAGGAGCTGCAGGATCCATAGGATTGCAAACCTTAGAAGTTCTAGAAGAAAATCAAGGTTTATTTCAATTGGTAGGTATATCGCTTGGAAATAACCATCAAATCAATCATGAGATTTTGAATAATCTCAATGTTGAGGTGGTTTGCTTAAGAGATATAACAATGATTGATTCTTATCAGAAACAATTCCCACAAATCATCTTTTATGGTGGAGATGAAGGTTTAATTCAAATCGCTGAATATCACAAACAAGGACTTTTAGTCAATGCGCTTTCGGGATCTGCAGGACTTAAACCAACGGTTGCTGCAATCAAAAGTCTTAAAGATATTGCTTTAGCCAATAAAGAGACACTTGTTATGGCTGGAGATATCATCAATAAACTTGTTGACGAATATCAAGTTAAACTATATCCAATTGATAGTGAGCATAGTGCACTATGGCAAATATTGAATGGTGAAGATAAAAATTCTGTTCAAAAGATTGTGATTACAGCAAGTGGTGGAGCATTAAGAGATTTAACAAGAGATCAATTAGTCAATGTAACAAAAAAAGATGCGTTAAAGCATCCAAATTGGCGCATGGGCGATAAAATAACTATAGATAGTGCAACAATGATGAACAAAGGACTTGAAGTGATTGAAGCACACCATCTATTTGGACTTCCATATGCGCAAATTGAAACAATCTTGCATAAAGAAAGTATGGTACATGGCATCGTCTATTTTATTGATGGAACAATGAAAGCAAGCTTAAGTGTATCTGATATGAAGATTCCGATTGCTTATGCATTATTTTATCCAGACCGTAGAGCATACAATCGACACTTAGAGTTGACTAATTTAAGTTTTAAAGCAATGGATTTTGTAAGATTCCCTTTGTTAAGAGTTGCTTATGAAGTAGGCAATAAAGGCGGTTTATTACCCACAGTGATGAATGCAGCAAATGAAGCAGCAGTTCAATTGTTCTTAAAAGATCAAATCCAATTTTTAGATATCGAAAAAATAGTCATTGAAACCATCAATAACTATACCAATATTGAATCTCCGTCTTTGGATCAAATCATTGATACAGATACCCAAGTTCAACAGTTGATAAGACACACATATGAAAAGAGGTAACACATGTTTATTGTAAATCTAATCATCTTTATACTCGTTTTGGGAGTTATCATATTGATTCATGAGTTTGGTCATTTTTTCTTTGCAAAAAGAGCAGGTATTTTATGTCATGAATTTGCAATTGGCATGGGACCTGCGATTTATCAAAAAAGAAAAGGCGAAACCATTTACTCAATACGAAGCATTCCTATTGGAGGATATGTTTCTATGGCAGGCGAAAGTGTGAATGATGCACTGATAAAAAAAGATCAAGTCATTGGAGTCAAAATCAATGAACAAGGTAAAATTTATCAAATCATCATGAATAAAGAAATGCCAAACGATACTGTTGGTATTGTCAAAAGTTTTGATTTATATGGTAAGGATTTTGATCCTTTATTTATAGAACTTGAAGTTGAAGGAGTTACAACAACCTATCCTGTTTTAAGAGATACAGTTTATGTATTTGCTCAAAATAAAGAGATGTGGATTACTCCTAGTGAGAAGAGCTTTGAAAGCAAGACATTATGGGAAAGATTCCTCGTTATTTTTGCTGGTCCGATGATGAACTTTATTTTAGCTATTATTCTATTCCTTTTTGTTGGGTTCTTTGTTTTACAACCACATCTAGATAGTAATGAAATATCATATGTTTCTGAAAATTCTTCAGCAGAAACGATCGGTTTATTAGCTGGTGATCAAATTACAGTCATCAATGGCATTACTATTAATGATTGGAATGATGTATCATCTGTTATGGGAGATCTCGATTCAGCAACTATTTCACTGTCTTATTTGCGTAATGGGACTGTATATGATGTAAGTGATATTGATATAGCAGTTGTTATTCAAATGGCTGGAATCACGAATTATGATGATCAAATGATGATTTATAGCGACCAAGCAATCATTGGTCAAACCTTTGGTAGAGCAGAAACAGATGGTGGCCTTCTATCAGGTGATTTGATTACAAGTATTTCAATTGATTCTGTAAATCATGTTATCAATACTTGGGATGATGTCATTCAATTCTTTAAGACAAATACAAGAGGTGAGATCACAGTATTTTATACAAGAGATAGTGTTGAATCAGAAACATCATATGTTCTTATTAGTGAAAGAGCATTAGGAAAATTAGGATATCAAGCAATTATCTTCCAATTGGGTATTTCACCTACCTCAGATTTTAATATCGGATATACACTTGCATATCCATTTAAAACTTTTTACAAGGATATGATGCAAGTGTTTAATACATTAGGTTTATTATTTGATGCTTCAGAAGATGTTGGTATTGGTGATCTTTCTGGTCCTGTTGGCATTTTCACATTAGTTAGTGATACAACAAGTCAAGGTTTTATTGCAATTGTTGCATTTACAGGATTTTTAAGTATCAATATTGGGTTATTAAATCTATTGCCTATTCCAGCTCTTGATGGTGGAAGACTCGTATTTTTAGGTATTGAAGCGGTCACAAAGAAACCTTTAAACCGTAAAATTGAAAATACGATTAACAATGTGATGTTTATCATATTGATGGGTCTCTTTATATTTGTAACTTATAATGACATCATTCGTTTAATTGGGATATAAAATATCCCTTTTTTATTACATAAAATGAAAAAAAATGGTAAAATAAAAGAAATAATTGTTTTGGGGGATTTACATGTGAAGCAATTTTCAATTATACTCATTTTGATTTCAGCCATCTTAGGAGTCGTAAGTCATACACTTAACTTTATAGGACTATATGTAGAAGAGATTAACACCCTGCTTCCTTTTTTAGAAGTTTACACTAGATTTGGTGAATTAACAATCATCATTGGGCTTGTTGGTCTTTATGTGACATGTAAGAACAAACTTAAAATGAAGTCATTGTTGCTAGGCGTCATTCTTGCGGGTTTTTTCCATTTTCTCATTATTGAGTTTGGATTTATATCGCTTATTAGCATCCCATCTACAATCATCTTACTAATCCAGTTTGCTGTATTTGTACTCTTCATATTACAATTTAGAGATGAAGAAATGGATGCACTTAGAATCAAAGGATTTGTTCTGATAGGAACGATCGGTGTTTACTGGTTAGCCTTCTTTGTGATTTCACTCTTAACAGTGACAATTACTCAATCGAATCTTCCTATATCCGAGACAGTTTTACCATTCTTTTACATGCTATACCAGCTTGGGTTATGGATCTTCTTTCTTGAACTATATTTTGAGATTTATCACTATAAAAACGCGCATTATATTGAACTATAGTCTTATATATAGAAAGAGGTATAATTATTATAATCTTTTTCCACTCAATTTATGCGTCAAAAATATGATTTGTTTCATGAAAAAATAGCATATGGAATGCCCTAAAATATGTATTTTAAGGAATTCTTTTTTTTATGTTCAAAAGTATTGACTTTCAAGCCTATATAGTATAGAATGATAAAGGTCGCCCTAAAAAACGAGCACAAAATTCTACCAACCTTGGATAAAGATTCGATTTACTGATAAAAGTATTGACAAGGTTATTTTATAATGATAGAATGAATAAGCGCGCAAGAATAGGCGAGCAAGAAGGTCTTTGAAAACTGAATGATGATGAGTGTATCAAAAGTAACAAAAAAAAATAAGAGCTATTAACAAACAAAACATAAATTTATGGAGAGTTTGATCCTGGCTCAGGATGAACGCTGGCGGCGTGCCTAATACATGCAAGTCGAACGCAACACTTCGGTGTTGAGTGGCGAACGGGTGAGTAACACGTAGATAACCTGCCCTT
>JAHISX010000003.1 GCA_018817915.1 Bacillota bacterium | reverse complement strand
GATCTTGATAAAGGCCTTATTTAGGCTTTCTGTCGAACTTCCAGATATCTTGGCAACGTAGTTCCACTCTTGTAAACTCTCGGCACTTAGGCCAAGTTTTGACGCTGTATCCCCAATTTCATCTGCAGCATTCGCTGTCTTAACTGCAAGTGCACCAAGTGCAGAAATCGCGCCTAGAACTGGTACAGTTACTGACTTAGTGAGTGTTGAACCTAACTTCCCAATCTTCTCAAAGTTTGCATTGGATAAGTCAGTGATTTTGCTTCTCGTATTTTGGAGTTCTTTATTGAGTTTAGATACTTCAGCTTCTGTGTAGGAAACATTACGTGCTAGTTTATTAAACTCAGTTTCACTCATTTCACCAAGTTTGACTGCTTGTTTTGCTTTGTCAAGTTCTTGATTCTGCGTTTCTAATTTCTTCTTAGTTGTTTGAAGAATATCGTTGAGCTTCGATTGTTTTTGTTTCCAAAGTTCAACATTAGAGCTGTCGTACTTAAGGTTCGTATTGATGGCTTTGAGATCCTTCTGTTGTTCTTTGAGATCTGACTGAATCTCTTTAAGTTCATTCTCTAAATCTCTACCATCAAGGCTTAACTTAATATTTAGCCCTTTGACTGTTTCTGCCATCTTTACTCACCTTCGTTCCATAAAAAAACGCACTTTATGTGCGTTTCGTTTTTCTCTTTATTAATTCAAGCAATTGATCTCTAGTAAATTGAGCCGGATTAAAATTATCAAGTCCTAGTGATATAAACAAATCAACTAATGATATCGCTGTAGAAACCCCTGGCAAATTACCTGTAATTAATGAGATAGAGGTTTTTATTATATTCCCTTTTTTGGAGTTGTATAATCTACTAAATTTAGTATTCTTCATACATGATTCATGGTAGTATGACTTAATTTCATCAGCAGTTAAGTTGTCTGTTTTTAGTCCAATCGCACTTATCCATTCCCTAAATTTCTTAGCTTCCTTTGTGTTTCTAATTTCGATAATATCAGCGATTGCTAAATCTCCATTTTTCACCAATTGAGCTATGTCAGGTATTTGTTCAAGTGATTTAACATTTTGAAATACATTTTCTAAGCTGTTTCTATTGATACCTTGAATGTCATAATAATCAAATAGTCCACTCAACTCTTCGGGAATGAATATGTGATCGCAACCAATGTGTCTTGTTAGATTCAAATAATAATGGAAATGTAACAATCTATTAAGCTTAATTTGCTGGTAATCGACCATTGTAGTTTCTTCGTCTTTTGATTGCTCAATAACATTCATAGTATTCGAGTTAAGTAGTTCTTCCAAACTAGTTTTCGAAACATTATCTAATATATTATTCAAGTCATTGACATAAAATGCTTCATTGAGAGTTCTTAATATTGATTTTGAGTACCATTCCTTAAATTTGTTGTTGCTTGGATAAGAAGTAACCATACTAGTGATTTTTTGCTTAAAATTGGCTTGCGTTATCTCAACAGATTCAACTGAAACTTTGTACTTATCTCCAAATTTGTGTAAACCCAATTTTGTTGATTGTGTATTATAAACACTAATCGCAGTAGACTTTAAAAGCGATTCTGTGTCATCTTTGCCTAATACAGCGTATAAGTACACCAAATCATCTTGGGATATATAACAAGTATCATACAACATTATCATTTCTATTAAAAACATGTAAGCATTTAAGAACTCACTACTTTTAGATAACTTAACTCCAGTATTATATACTGAAGAAGTTATTATATGGTTATTTGGAGAACCAAGTGGTTTTGATGTTTTAACCATGTAAAATTTATTATCGATATTATTATGATATACGTAAGGTATAAATATATTTGCCATAGTTTACTCCTTTCTTTTAATTATATCAAAACAGAGGAGTTTTATAAATCATATAAAAAATCTATCTATATCTGCTTGTGAAGCTTGTCTTTCAGATTTGTTTCCAGAAATAACTTTCATTTCTAGTTGAACCAATTCAAAGTATGTCGTTAAATCAAAATACCTTGAATCTTCAATCGAAATTCCTAGATGAGCCAAGTTAAAAATAATGTTTGAAGTTGCGCCAAACTCTGGCTCATCATTTGGACTGTGGGGATGGTTTGTTGCCTTTTTGGAGAGTGCCTAACATCTCCCCGATAGTTTGCGATAGAACACCTAGTTCTTCTGTATCACTTAAGATCCCAAAATCAAGTGCCATCAAGAAATCATTATAGGATGTTTTACTGAATGGACGATGAAGAACGTAGATGATCCGGAAGATCGTATCGATCACAAGCGAGAAATCTTCTTCCTTTATGTTCTTACCCTTTTCTAGTTTTTTGATGTCACTGAAAAGTTCAGAACCGAACACATTACGATAATCGAT
>JAHISX010000002.1 GCA_018817915.1 Bacillota bacterium | reverse complement strand
TCAGCTCTATATCAATCGGGGTTCAATTATCAAATGATTACAGAATATGTCAATGACGATAACTCGGTCAATCGAGTTTATGAAATCAAACAGGAGGAAATAAAATATGAGTAATAAAGTCACATTCGGACTTACCAATGTCCATTATGCACTTGCTACAATTGGAACAGATGGTTCCTGGACTTTTGGAACGCCTAAACGTCTAGTCGGTGCTCAAGAAATCACTACTGAAATCATCGGTGGTAGTTCACAAGTCTATGCAGACGATAAGGTTATCGCAACCCTTGTATCCAATTCAGGCTCAACCGTCACGCTCAAGTTTACAGAGATTGATGATGAATTTAAAAAGGATATCTTTGGATTCAAGACGGACACCAATGGCAATTTTGTCGAAGTGGTCAATAATGAAACCAAGACCTTCGCATTGGGTTATGAAATTCAAGGGGATGCTAAAGCTCGTCGCATCTGGTATTACCTATGTACAGCTACACCTTCAGGGGACGCTAGCAAATCGAAAGCGGACTCCATTGAAGCCAATTCAATCTCACTGAACATTACTGCTCGTCCGATCGAGTCAGGCAATAATCTGATCCTTCGTGTTATCGCAAGTGTTGGAGACACAAATTACACGAATTTCTTATCTACATCACCAGTCTTACCAACATTCATCTAAGGAGCGTTGAACTATGGAAAAAGTTATTAATCTTGGTGACAAGGAGTATAAACTCCACTCGTCACTATTTACAATCATCGATTATCGCAATGTATTTGGTTCTGAACTTTTTAGTGATATCAAAAAACTTGAAAAAGGTAAGGATATCAAAGAAGAAGACTTCTCACTCGTGATCGATACGATTTTCCGTATTATTTATGTGCTTCATCGACCATTCAGCAAAACATCTTACAACGATTTTTTAATGACACTCGATTTTGGTATCCTAAGTGATACAGAAGAATTAGGTATCTTATCTCAAACCATCGGGGAGATGTTAGGCACTCTCCAAAAAGGCAACAAACCATCCCCACAGTCCAAATGATGAGCCAGAGTTTGGTGCAACTTCAAACATTATTTTTAACTTGGCTCATCTAGGCATATCGATTGAAGATTCAAGGTATTTTGATTTAACAACATACTTTGAATTGGTTCAACTTGAAATGAATGTTATTTCTGGAAACAAACTAGGAAGAAGAGCTTCACAGTCTGATATAGATTTGTTTTTCTCTTGAGTAATTGTTAACATAGTGAACATGTGGTAGAATACTTGTAAATAATGTATTTTATCCGATAAATTATTATTAACATTTATGTCAGGAGGGGAATCATGAGGGAATCGATGAAACACAACTTTAGTGGCAGAATCAAAAATTTTCAAACTCCATCCGACCCGTTTATTTCGATAGACGAGGCGATAAATAACTCTATGCAAGCACTTGAACTTGGGGGTATTGAAAATGGAATAATCCAAGTTCATATTACAAGATTAGCTCAACCATTAGTCGAAGGTGGAAAGTTCCCCATTGCTAGCATTAAAATTACCGATAATGGTATTGGCTTTACTAGTCACAATATGGAATCATTTTTGACTCTAGACTCAATCTATAAAGCAAATATAGGTGGTAAGGGAGTTGGACGACTTAATTGGTTAAAAACTTTCGACAGAGTTAAAGTAACAAGTGTATATGAAGAAGAATCAAAAAGACTTAAGAAAACTTTTTCGTTTTCATTAGAAAATGAAATTGATGATATTGTTACAACTGAAACAGATGAAAAAATCGAAACAATCATCGAGCTTTGTGGACTAAAACCAGCATACTACAAACATTCAATGATTTCATTAAATGACATAGCAGACAAAATACTGCAAAATTTCACTTCACATTTCGTTATTGGGTTACCAACAAAGATATATGTACAAGAAAATGATGAGATAATTGAGTTAAATAAATTATTTGATACAGAGAAATTTGTAAAGAGTACAGTATCTGACTTAGATATAGAAGGAAATAAGTATGAAATTAGACATGTGTTTTTAAAGTCGGCTGCTAACGAAGGGCATCAAATATTTGTATGTGCCCACAATAGAGTTGTTAAGTCTTTCAAAATTAAGTCTGTTGAAGAACTACCGACTAGTTTCAATGTCGATAATCATAAGGCTATTTATCAATGTTTTGTTTCTAGCCCTCAACTTGACAACGATGTTAATCAAGAAAGAAATGGTTTCAATAGTATATCATTTGAGAAGAGCATGAATGATGACTTATTCGGTAATGGTTTAAATATTTATAATAAAGTAGTAGAAGCTATCTCACTTTATTTGGATGACTACTTAGAACCACTAAAGACTGAAAAAATGGAAATCATTCATAATTTTATCGTGAATAATGCACCAGAGTATGGATATTTATACAAAAAAAGCAGACCGGAACTCGAATCCATTCCATATCAATCAACTAGTAGTCATGAGAAAATGAGTGTAGAGCTTTACAAGATTAAGCAAAGAATTGATTATAAAAACATGTTAGCGGTTAACGAAGCGGTCCGTTCTGATAACTTTGATGTGGATAAAATAAACACAATAGTTGAGAATGTTACAGATAGTGCAAAATCAGAATTAGTCACTTATGTGGCAAGACGAAAATGGGTTATTGATTTGTTAAAGAGAAAGTACGCATATAATGAATTAGGAAAGTATTATGATGAGGAAGATTTGCACAAACTATTTTTTCCGATGAGAGCTGATGATACATCAATTGATTATGATCAACATAATCTGTGGTTGATTGACGAAAGACTATCATATTCTTATAAATTCTTCTCTGATTTACGATTTAAAAAATTTCTTTTTGATTCAAAAAGTAGTAAACGACCTGATGGAGTTTTTTTTGAAACAGTCGCGTTTACTGACTCTACAAACGGTAAAGCAAATAATGTGATTATCATTGAGTTTAAGAGACCGGGACGCGATGATTTCTCAATGGAGGACAATCCATTCAATCAAATTTTCAAGTATGTTGATGAGCTGAAAAAGCAAACAGCAACTACAAAAGATGGAGCCGTAATTACGCTAGATTCGCAAACAAAGTATGTTGGTTATATAATCGCTGATATTACCAGATCGTTAGAAGATGTGTTTCCGAATTTCGATGTAAATCCTTCTTCGGACGGATTAACCTATTTCGCTTATTTCACTAAACGAAACTTATTCATTGAGATTATTCCCTACAGTGCGATTATAGATAATGCGCAAAAAAGGAATTCAATATTTTTTCAAAAATTAGGTATATAAAATTATTTGTGCAAGCATTTCGAGAAATCGAAGTGCTTTTTATTTGCAGTAAAAAAGGAGGTGAGTAAAGATGGCAGAAACAGTCAAAGGGTTAAATATTAAGTTAAGTCTTGATGGTAGAGATTTAGAGAATGAACTTAAAGAGATTCAGTCAGATCTCAAAGAACAACAGAAGGATCTCAAAGCCATCAATACGAACCTTAAGTATGATAGCACCAATGTTGAACTTTGGAAACAGAAACAGTCGAAGCTCAATGACATCCTTCAAACGACTAAAAAGAAACTTGAAACTCAGAATCAAGAACTGGAAAAAGCAAAACAAGCTGTTAAACTTGGTGAAATTAGTGAGACTGAGTTTAACAAACTAGCGCGTAATGTTTCCTATACTGAAGCTGAAGTGTCTAAACTCAATAAAGAACTCCAAAATACGAGAAGTAAAATCACAGACTTATCCAATGCAAACTTTGAGAAGATTGGGAAGTTAGGTTCAACACTCACTAAGTCAGTAACTGTACCAGTTCTAGGCGCGATTTCTGCACTTGGTGCACTTGCAGTAAAGACAGCGAATGCTGCAGATGAAATTGGGGATACAGCGTCAAAACTTGGCCTAAGTGCCGAGAGTTTACAAGAGTGGAACTACGTTGCCAAGATATCTGGAAGTTCGACAGAAAGCCTAAATAAGGCCTTTATCAAGATC
>JAHISX010000021.1 GCA_018817915.1 Bacillota bacterium | reverse complement strand
ATTTCAACTGTTTTGGGTTAAAATATCCTTGTAAATAATTGGGTCTTTGCATACTTCAATTATACCAAAAAACCACCCTGGATTCCAGAGTGGCTTTTTTGTTATCAAGGCTGAAACTAATCTATTTCGTTACAGCCCCTTATTTTTAATTATATTAAGTGGTTTTCATTTAAATATTGTTCAACTTGTTTCATGTGGTCTGCATTATCAGATTCAATTTTAATCTTAAAAACGGAATCCTTAGATAAACCAACACTCATGATTGCCATAATTGATTTGGCATCAGCAACAAAGTCTTTATAAACTAGATAAACGGTAAATGGTAATGATGACATAAAGCGAACAAAATTAGTTGCTGGTCTAGCATGTAGCCCTTGTTCTGCTTTTAATACAAATTCTTTTTCCATAGATACTCCTTCATAACTTGTCTATTTTTTAATATTGAATCTTACTCACCTTATTATTTTATCACATAGATGTATATTTTAATATCATTGATACAAAACTCTGAAAATTTCACATGATTATGAGACATCTAAGATCAGGTTAATTCTTGGAGATTCTTCAATGGTCGAAATGATTTTCAAGTTTTCTTTTTGCATGAACACAACAGGTATATCCATCGATTGCAAGTTTTGTTTTAAATAATCAAAATCAAAAGATAAGAGCAAGTCTCCTTGTTTAACTTCCTGATTGACTTTAATATATGATGTTATACCTTGTCCCTTGAGATCAACAGTACCGAATCCTAAATGAATTAAAACATTTACTCCAGAACTATGCTTGATTGCTATTGCATGCTTTGTAGGAAAAATATGCGAGATTACGCCATCAATTGGTGCATATAGATTATGATCAGTTGGATAAATAACAAATCCTTTGCCAACCAAATATGCACTAAACGTATCATCGTGTGTCATAGAGACATCGTGATGTTCACCTAATATAGGTGCCTTATAATTTATTGTCATTTTAAAGCCTTTCATATACATTGTCATTTACATTATAAAGGGAATTGATTAAATTACACCTTTTTATTTTGTAATTACCATATATTGAGCAAATTAAACTTGTTTTTGTTATAATAGTTTTGAGGTGAGTCAAGATGACATATGATGATTTAAGAAGTAGAATTGAAGAAATCATTGACCCGGGTTTCAATTTACCATTTAAAGATGTGAATGGGATAAAAAAACTAGTAATCGGGCCAACTGGAGTTGCTGAATTAGAAATTTATCTAAAAGATAAAGCTAAAAATGAACAAGCAGTCAAAATTCAAATCATTAGATTAGTGAAAATTGAATTAGGGTTTCCAGGTATTAAAATTGAGTTTTTCGAATCGGAATTTGTTCCAGAAGGACAAAAAGCAATTAAGTATTTAGCAGTCGCATCAGGCAAAGGTGGTGTAGGTAAATCTACGGTTGCTGCCAATTTAGCTGCTGCGATGATTAGACAAGGTAAAATCGTTGGTATTATCGATGCTGATATCTATGGAGCAAGTATTCCATATATTTTAAGATTACCAATCAAACCTTTGACATCAACAGCTGATGAAAAGATGATTCCTTTAGAACAAAATGGTATTCATGTGATATCAACAGAATTTTTTATGCCACCAGAAAAACCAATCATGTGGCGTGGACCAATGTTAGGAAAATTATTAACACATTTCTTTAACGGTGTGCAATGGCATGAAGGCATTGATTTAATCATTATCGATTTGCCACCTGGAACAGGTGACGTTGCACTAGATGTTAAGACTTATGCACCAACAAGTAAAGTGATTGTTGTAACTACACCACACCATAATGCATCAAGTATTGCGGTCAAAGCCGGTTTAGGTGCACAGCAAATTGGTCACGAAGTCATTGGTGTTGTTGAAAACATGAGTTATTATTTCAATGAATGTAATAAGAAGCGTGAATTCATCTTTGGACAAGGTGGAGGAGAATTAGTTGCTAAGAAGTTAGGAACTACTTTATTAGGTCAAATTCCAATTGGACAACCACAGCAAGGACATTTCTTATTTGATGGTAAAGAAGAATCAGGAAAGATATATAATGAAATTGCGGTAAAATTGATTGATGAAATGAATCTATAAAAAATAAGAGATTCCGGAATTTTTTCGGAATCTCTTATTTTTTTATTTAATATCTCTAAATTTAACAATAGGGTTTCTTGCTGCTTTAACTTCATCTAATCTTCTAACGATTGTATTGTGAGGTGCAGACTTAACCATTTCTGGATCATCAATTGCTTCTTTAGCAACAATTCTCATCACGTTAATGAATTCATCTAAAGTTTCTTTTGATTCAACTTCAGTAGGCTCGATCATCATCGATTGTGAGAAAATAAGTGGGAAGTAAATTGTAGGTGCGTGGAATCCATAATCTAGAAGTCGTTTAGCTAGATCAAGTGTTTTGATTCCAGTTGAACTATCTATGAGGCCATCAAAGACAAATTCATGCATACATGGTCTATCAATTGGAAGTACAAACAAATCTTTTAAAGAATCTTTAATATAATTTGCGTTGAGTACAGCCAAAGGTCCAATATCACTCATGTTTTCTCTACCGAGAGTCATCATGTATACATATGCTCTGATATAAACACTTGCATTGCCATAAAACTGGCCTAATGCTCCTATAGAGTCATTTGAATTCTCAAAGTAGTAGATGCCTTCTTTTTCTTTAACAATTGGGTTAGGAAGGAAAGAAGTCAGTTTTTCACAGACACCAACTGGACCAGAACCTGGGCCACCACCACCGTGTGGTGTTGAAAATGTTTTGTGAAGATTAATATGTGTAATATCAAATCCCATGTCACCAGGTTTCGCTTTACCAAGTAAAGCATTTAAATTAGCCCCATCATAATAAAGTAAACCACCAGCTTCATGCACAAGTCTTGAAACTTCTAAGATATCTTTTTCAAAGACACCGGCTGTATTTGGATTGGTAAGCATTAATCCTGCGATTTCATCGGTTAAAACAGCTTTGAGTGCTTCTAGATTAACAGTTCCATCGGGATTGGATTTGATTTCAACAACATCAAATCCACAAACAGTCGCACTTGCAGGATTGGTTCCATGTGCACTGTCAGGAACAATGATCTTATTTCTCTTTGGGTCATTGTTTTTTTGATGATAAGCTTTAATAATCATTAAACCAGCAAGTTCACCATGAGCACCAGCAAATGGATTCAATGAATATGCGGTTAAACCGGATATTTCAGATAACATTTTTTGGGTATCATGATAAATCTTTAATAAACCTTGTACAGTTTCAACTGGTTGTAATGGATGGATATTAGCAAATCCTGAAAGGGTTGCTAATTCATCATTGATTTTAGGGTTGTATTTCATTGTGCAAGATCCTAAAGGATAAAATCCTGTTTCAACGCCAAAATTCTTTTGGCTGACATTGGTATAATGGCGAACAACATCAAATTCAGAGACTTCAGGAAGTTCTGCTTTTTCTGTGCGTTTAATTTCATTTGGTAGAACAACTTTTGGAAGATTCTTTTTCTCTAGATTATAACCAATGCGATTTTCTTCTGAAATTTCAAATATTAATTTATCATAGTATTTCATCGTTGTTCACCCACTTTCTTGACAAGAAGATCCATTTCTTCAATGGTCCTTCTTTCAGTGACTGCAAATAATAATTGATTATCACCAAGATGAAGAGGTCCTAAAATTCCATCACTTAAAAGTGATTTTTCGAAAGCATCAACATCAAACTTAGCTTTTAAAACAAATTCTTTAAAGAAGGGTTCGTGATTGACGACTTCGAATTGCTTTGTTTCTAATAGTTTGTTATAGAGGTAATGAGCACCTTGCATGGACTCAGTAGCAACATCAATTAAGCCTTGTTTACCCATCGTTGATAGATAAATAGTAACAGCAAGTGCCATTAACGATTGGTTTGAGCATATATTAGAATTTGCTTTTGCACGTCTGATGTGTTGTTCTCTTGCTTGCAATGTTAATACAAAGGCACGTTTTCCATCAACATCTGTGGTAATACCACAAATTCTACCTGGCATCTTTCTAACATACTTATTAAGAGTAGCAAGATATCCACCATAAGCTCCACCAAATGAAAGGGGTAGTCCAAATGATTGTAGATCACCACAAGCAATATCAGCTTGATATTCGCCTGGTGTTTTAAGGATTGCTAAGGATTGTCCTTCAGCATTCATGATGAACATGCCATCATGAGCATGAACAGCATCAGCAAAACCCTCATAGTTTTCAATAGCTCCATAGTAATTCGGATTTTGAACAATTAAACCCATGGAATCTTCCATGTTTTCTTTAACAAAATTCAAATCAGTTATATTTTTCTTTTGAGGTACAACCAAGACTTTGATTTCTCTATATTTTGCATATGTTTTAACAACTTCAATAATTCTAGGATTAACAGTTTCACTGATTAAAATTTGATTTTTACCAGTTTGAGCTTTAGCCATAAACATTGCTTCAGCAGTAGAAGTTGATCCATCATACATTGAGGCATTAGACACTTCCATACCTGTAAGTTCACAGATCATGGATTGATATTCAAAAATGTATTGTAGTGTACCTTGAGCAACCTCTGGTTGATAAGGTGTATAAGAAGTCAAAAATTCCTGACGACTAATCAGACTTTTTACGATACTAGGTGTGTAATGATCATAGCTTCCAGCACCTCTAAAAATAACAAGTTCTCTATTTTTAGATGCTAAAGTCTTCATATGTGTTGTCAGATTGTCATCTGATAATGCTTTGGGTATATTGTATAAAGTTTTTAAGCGTAAAGCTTTTGGAATAGATGTAAACAAATCTTCAATGGTTTCCACCTTTGAGACTGCTAACATCTGCTCTATATCTTTTTTGGTATGTGGTAGGTACTTATGCATGATAACACCTACTCCTCACAACAAGCTTTGTATTGGTCTGCCTTTAATAATGCATCGAGTTCTTTTGAATCTAGAATTTCAACTTTGACGATCCAATTCCCATATGGATCTTCATTTAACTTTTCAGGAGAGCTTTCAAGTGTTGTGTTGACCTCAAGTACTTTACCGGTAACAGGTAAGTAAAGATCAGAAGCAGCTTTGACACTTTCAACAGCACCAAACATATCACCTTTTTTAACAGTAGATCCTACTTTTGGTAGTTCAATAAAAACAACATCACCCATACTATGCTGTGCATAATCTGAAATGCCTACATAACCTTGATTGCCAGTCACTTTGATCCATTCATGGCTTTCTGCGTATAACAAACCTTCTAAAATCATGAGAAACCTCCTATTTTTTATAATTCTTAATATAAAATTTTCTATTTCTTACTTTTGCTGGAATTTTATTGTTTCTGACTAAAACAGATAGTTCAGTTCCTATTGCTGAATACTTTATATCTACTAAAGCACATGCAATAGGTGTTGCTACATTAGGAAGAAGATAACCAGTTGTGATATGTCCTACTAAAATATCACCTGAGTAGACTTCATAGCCGTGTCTTGGTATATTTCTTTCTAATAATTCTAATCCAACAACTTTGCGTGTTGGATTTTCTTTATATGCAACCAAAGCATCTCTTCCGATAAAATTTTTATCGAGTTTGATTGCAAAGTTTAATCCCGCTTCAACCGGATTGATCGATTCACTGATCTCATGCCCATATAAAGGAAGATTTGTTTCAAATCTTAAGGTATCTCTAGAGCCTAGACCACAGGGAATAGCTCCAGCTTCAATGGAATCAGCCCACAATTTTGAGATCAGATAATTTTTAGCATAAATTTCAAATCCATCTTCACCCGTATATCCAGTTCTTGAGACGATGATATGTAGATCTTGATAAGGAACAACTTCAAATGTCATAAATTTCAAATCTTTGACATCATGTCCAACAATACGATTAATATGATCAATTGCGTTTGGTCCTTGAACAGCTATTTGACCGAAATCAGAAGATTTATTAGAAACTTCCACTTTAAATGCTTTCGATTGCTTAACAACCCATTCAAAATCTTTTTCCATATTGCCTGCGTTAACAACAAGAAGTATTTGTGTAGGTTTAATGACATATACTAATAAGTCATCAACAACAAATCCCTTTTCATCACACATTAAGGCATAAGTCACTTTATTTTGTTCTTCAGTAATTAGATTTGTGACTAAATGATTCACAAAAGATAATGACTGCTCACCAGTAACAACAAACTCACCCATATGAGAAACGTCAAAAATACCCATACTTGTCCGTACGGCGATATGTTCTTCAGTAATTCCTGTATACGATACAGGCATACTAAATCCAGCATATTCGATCATTTTCGCGTTTAACGCTAGGTGTTTTTCATACAATGCAGTGTTTTTCATAGACATCTCCTAAAAGCGTTTTCTATTTACATTATACAACATATTTATAGAATTAAAATCTTAATGATTAAAAAAACTTTATTTTATAAAAATAAAAAAATAGCCTTTATAAATAACATCTAAATTATGTTTTATTTCATTTTTTTGAGGGTAATGAAATCTATAAAAAAAAAGATTTTATCACAGAAATTTTATTTTTTTCATCATATCATTGAAATTATGCTTTTTTGAACGCATTTTTCGAGTATAATGAAGATAAAGGAGATGAAACGATGCTTATTAACGATGTTTTATTACATGTAAAAAGAAATGATGTTGAAAATCCAAAAGCGAGTGTAATCATTACTCACGGTATTGCTGAACATTCAGGAAGATATGATGAAATTACAGGCAAACTCAATGAAGCTGGTTATACTGTTGTTCGCTATGACATTAGAGGCCATGGTCAAAGCCAAGGTAAAAGAGGAGCTTTAAAGTCATATCATCAAACAATTGATGATCTTCATGCACTAGTTGTTGAAGAAAAGAAGCTAAATCCGAAAAAAGTTTTTATTTTAGGACATAGCATGGGTGGACTTATTGTCAATATGTATGCTGTCAAGTATCATGATATTGATGGTGTCATTTCAAGTGCTGCTCCATCAAACTTTATTAAAGATGTTCTTCCATTTAGATTTATTGGTTTTAGATGGTTAGGATTCTTACCAAAGAAAACAAATTTTGCAAATGATCAGTTATCAAGAATTAAGGCTGTAGAAGATGCATATGTTGCTGATCCTCTCAATTTAAAAAAGTTTTATTTTTCACTTGCGGGTAATATGTTTGTCGGTGGTGTTAGATTTTTGAATCGACACATTAGTGATTATAATGCTCCGGTTTTATTTTTACATGGCAGTACAGATAAAATCGTACCAACTGAGTTTAGTCAAAGATTATATAATTTAGTACCATCTAGAGATAAAAAGTTAATCATTTATCAAGATTCTTATCATGAAATATTTAATGATTTAGATAGAGAAAAGGTGTTTGGTGATGTGATTTTGTGGTTGAACGAACATACAAGTTAGGAGACTGTTATGAAAATTGCATTTATTGGTACAGGTGTCATGGGTAGACCAATGGCTTTGCATCTGAGTGATGCTGGCCATGATGTCTTTGTCTATAATAGAACATTTGAAAAGGCAAAAGCACTTGAACCCAAGGTTAAAGCATTTCAAACAATTAGAGATTGTATTAAAGATGCTGATGTAATCATGAGTATTGTAGGATATCCCTCGGATGTTATTGAAGTCTATGATACTGTGATTGAATATGCTAAAAGAGGAACTATATTGGTTGATATGACAACCTCATCACCAACTTTAGCAAAAGAACTATATCAGATGGCTAAAGAAAAAGGACTAGCAATGCTAGATGCACCAGTAACTGGTGGAGATTTAGGTGCTATTAAAGGATCACTTTCTATTATGGTTGGTGGTGATGAATCCATCTTTCATAAAATACTACCTTTATTTAAATTAATGGGAACAACAGTGACTTATATGGGAGAAGCAGGTTCTGGCATGCATGCAAAGCTTGCCAATCAAACCGTCATTGCAGGAAATATCATTGGCATTACTGAAGCATTAATTTATGCTCAAGATAAAAATCTTGATTTGAATAAAATGCTTGCAGTGATCACTGGTGGTTCTGCAGGTTCATGGCAAGCAGCAAATAATGGTCCCAAAATGATTAATCAAGATTATCGTCCAGGCTTTTATGTTAAGCATTATTTAAAAGACTTAAAACTTGTCCTAGAAGAAAAAGGCGATTTGAAATTAGAAGTGGTTGAAAAAGTAGAAAAAGCTTATCAAATTTTATCTGATCAGGGATTTGCTGATCAGGGAACTCAAAGTATTATTGAATTTTATTTAAGAAAAATGAGTTAAAAGGTTTTATTTTGAAAATAGTTTGATTATTTGATCATCAGATGTAAACATATTTAGAGAGAAATAAAATCGACACTTGGGTTCATAAATCCAAGTGTTTTTTTATCAGTATACATAAGAAATTGGATTTATAGACTTGTTGTTTTTCAGTTATAGGCATTACCTAATGATTATTTCAGCAGAAAAGTTTATGATGAATTCAAATTTACACATATATAAAATGATTAATTATTAGAAATCATAAATCCATAATAGTTCAATTTACAATAAATATTAATCAAAAAGCGCGATATTGGGACATATACGCGCTGTTTAATTGGAAATTTAATTGATAAAATTATATTATAGATATTTATAAGCCAATGATAGGGGGAATTGAATATGTTTAAAAAAAGAGTTTTGAATGATCACAAAATCTTGATTTTAGTCAGACTGTTAGAAGCAAGTATGAAGTTCTTGGTTTTTTTAGCTTTGTTTGGTCAAATAGGTAGTCTAGTTCCTTGGGATGCATTAAAAGTCAATGCTTCTTCTATTACAGAACAAGACATTGTTTCCGATGTACAAGAGGAATATCGTACGACTACTGATTCTGATTTCGATCTAAATGCAGTAGCTATTCAATCAGAAGTGCTAGAACAAAGAGAAGCATCGAGCAAAACTTTCAGAAAAGTAGATGGTACATATGTAACAGCATTATACAAAGATGTTATTCACTTTCAGGAAGATGGTAAGTGGGAACAAATTGATAATAGTTTAAATGATTTAGGTGATGATCTCGAAAATAAGGCCAATCAATTCAAGGTTAAATTTCCTAAAAATCTCGATGATAATAAGCAAATTAAGTTATCTATGGAGGGTTATAGTATTGATTGGAATATACTCAATATTACAAAATCAGATATTACATATGATGACTCAAAAACAACTTCAAGTAATATTAGTGAGTTAACTAATATTAATCAGTCGATTTTATATAAAAATGTACAACCTGATGTTGATCTAGAATATGTTTTAACAGGAAGTAAAGTTAAAGAAAATATTATCTTGAATCAATATTTAGAAGATTTTAGCATAACTTTTGAATATCAATTGAAGGATTTATTATTGATTGAAAATGAAGATGGAGATGTAGTGTTTGTTAACGAGAAAAATGAAATAATATTCTCTTTTTCTGATTTTATTATGAATGATAGCAATGGTAATGAATCTAGCGATATATCATTCACATTAAATGAAACCGAAAATAAAACCTATCAAATTACAATAACACCTAATGATAAATGGTTGGAAATGGCAAAATATCCTGTTACTATTGATCCTACGATTGTTAATAATTACCAAACTGCCAATATCAGTGATACATATGTTTCTGAAAGTCAACCTACTACAAAATACTATGGAAGTTCCGTGTTAATTATTTCAGATGTATGGAGTTCTAGTGAGTATAGAGGAATATTAAACTTCACCATTCCTTCCTCAATCATGAATGAAACTATAGTAAATACAACACTCACATTGACAGCTAATTCTAAATCAACTGGTAGGATTATTGGATTATATAAAAATGATTCATACATTAATGTTAATGATATATATTGGAATCATATGCCACTATATTCTTCTGATATGACAGATTATCATGTTACGGAAACAGATAATAATTATATATTTGATATCACTGAGGCTGTTAAGGAATGGCAAGCCACTGGCGATACCCAGACAACCGGATTCACAATTAAGGATAAACATGATTATGGAGCTTATAATTCGGTTTTTTCACTTGAAGGAGGTACAAATACCTCTAAACCAGTAATAGAATTCACCTATGTTAAATCGTCTGGAATGAAAGATTATTGGACATACAGTGAGCAGAATGTTGGGGTTGCAGGTAATGGATATGTTTCTGATTTTACAGGTAAATTAACATTTGTTAAGAATGAATTTACATATTCTACAGATAAGCAAAGTTTTGGGTTATCACTCATCTACAACATCGATCGTAAAGATGTGAACATTGGGTACGGTTTAGGGTGGCAAACTAACTATAGTATGACTTATGAGCAAATAGTTCTTAATGAAGAATATGCTGTGACAGATGGAACAGGAAATACTGTCCACTATTATCACACAACATGTGACACAAGATTTGTTAATGATACTTATAACCTGTATAAATGCTATATTGCTGAAGATGGATCTGCAAATATATTTTATATGGATTTTTATGGTAGTTATCTTACAACTGCTGCAATTTTAACCACGGAACAAATAAGATATAAATTTTCAAACTATCATTTATCTCAAATAACTGATACAAAAACTGGTATTGATATCAACATTTTAAGAAATTCAACTGAGCTTGATAAGATTGAATCGATCACAGATGATAGTGGAAACAAAATTGAATTGACTTATAGTTCTGGAAGACTATATTATTCCTATCTAAAGATTAAACAAAATGATGGTACTTTAACTACTCTTGAAAAAGTGTATCATTATTACTTGTCAAAATCTGTCTACTCGGATTATGCATTATACTATACAAAAAAATATACAGATTATAATTCTGATTCATCGTTTACAGTTTCTCCAATATCATATTACACAACAGATAGTTACGCCCGAATTTTAAGTGTTTATGAGGTTTCTGGATTAAAAACAACATACACTTATGATTCGATTAATCCATTAAGTGATAAAATATGGAGTATTAAACAGTATTCTAATAACTTATATTTGTTAAGTGAAATTGATTATACTTATGATCTAAAATCAACGACAATGATTGATCAAAATCTAAATTATGTGATCTATAAATTTGATAATTACGGACATACAGTCAACATTTTAGATAATCACGGCAATACACAATCTTTTAGCTTTATAAATTTATTTTCCAGTTCAATTGATGAATCCTCTGTACTCATCTTGGATTCTATCCCAAACTACTATTTAAATAATAGAGTAGTGACAAAGTCTGATCCCTTTAAAACAACAGACAATGCTATTCAAAATTATAGTTTTGAAATCAGTAGAGAGATAGATACATATTGGATTTTGAACCAACCCGCTTATCAATATCAGGATGTGTACTCAAGTTTTAATTGTGATATCTCATTATTTGGAGATTGTGCAGCAAGACTATATGTACCAGATTCTAGTTATTACGGTTTGTATGAACAAACAATTGATTTAGATATTGGTAACTATATATTAAGTGGATATGTTAAAAATGACACAAATAGTACTTCCGTTAACATCTCTATTAGTGGTGATGTGCAAGAAAATACTTCAATCAATGTTGAAAATGATGGTGAGTGGCATTATGTAACTATTATAGTTGATGTTGACTATACCAATACAGCAGTAACAATTGAATTAAACAGTAATGGAGTAGGTTATGCCTATTTTGATAATATACAACTGGTTGAAGGGTTTAGAGATACAAGAAAAAACATAATAGATAATCCCTCTTTTGAAATCATTAATGGTAGTAATCAAATAGATGGTTGGTTAGAATTTGATGACAGTGAAATATATCCTATTCAAACAAACGCACTAACTACAGACTTAGAAGAAAATATTCTTGGTGATTATGCAATTAAAATCAATGGAGATGCAAAAGACCTTAGATTTACCTGGAGTGGTTTTACAAATTATCTGAATGAAGATCTTATAAACGGAAAACTCGTTGTTGGTGGATGGGCATATGCGAATGCTACTCCGATGGCTAGTCAAAGTACTGATGCTTATGAAGAAGTATTTCGAATTAAAGTCGATGTGCTTGACTCTCCTCAAACGATTGGTACTCAAGGTTATTTGGATCACCTAGTTTCAACAAACTACATTGATTTTGATACTTCAATTGAGGGATGGCAGTTTAAATTAGAAGAGATACCATTCCAAGCAGGTAATTTTGTCTATGTAAGTTTAGAATTTCAAGGCGAAGGTTATGTTTTGTTTGATCAAATCCAGATGTACTACGAAGGTATAGATAATAACTACACCTATGACCCATATGGAAGAATAGTCACATCTCAAAGTTCGTCTGGAGAAAGAACTGAATTCGTATATAATAATGCTTATGATTCAAGACCAACACAAGTTACATCTGGTTCTGCAATAATAGAATTGGGTATTGAAGATGCTTCAGCTCTGATTGAGTCTGTGACCTATAATAACGTAACCAGTGAACAGTCATTTAACTCATATGGACAAATTACAGGAACACTTGTTGGAGATACAACAAATTACTTTACAACCTCTACCGCCTATCTTTCAACAGCATTTAGTCAGTATGTATCATCTACCACAAACGAATATGGGAAAACAACCAATTACTATACAGATACTTTAACTGGTTTACTCACTGCTATCCAAAATTCAAATGGTGATGATTTACTCTATATTTATGATGATGAAGGAAAACTAATAAAGGCAATTCATGTGGATGATTACGTTTCTTATGAAGAGGGTGACCTTGTATATGCAATCGTTGAATACCAATATGATTCTGAAGATAGATTAGATAAAATTATTTTAGAACGAGATAGCAACGGGAATGCAATTTATTACTATGACTTAAATTACGATAGTCAAGATAGAATATATCAGGTTAAGGTCAATTCACAGTTACTTATGTCTTATACTTATGAAATGGATGGGTCGTACTATACAGGCCGAATAGCTACACAAACATATGGCAATGGTGACGTCATAGAGTTTTCATATGATGATGAGAATCAAATTACTGATGTTGAATTTAATAATATAACTAAATTTTCATATGAATATGATCAATCAGGACTTGTTGCCGTTTATAATGAACATGATAACGGCGGAGTTATAGAAAAGTCTGAATATTACACTTATGATACTGCTGGAAGACTGAAACAAATGGTTGATTCATATAACAATAAAATAGAGTATTCCTATGATTCACAAGGCAATTTAATCGGATTAGATTATACTTATGATGATATAAATCACTCAGTAGAATACAAAAATAATAAATGTTTCTTATATAACATGTATAATCCATATGATTGTTTAGAATCATCCACTTTATACGATAAAACAGAATATCAAACACAAGATAACCATGATGTTTCAAAAAGATATATATATGAAGCAAGCGCATTAAAAAGACTAAGCACCATTTATTTGGTTGTAGATAGTTCAATTTTAGTAACTCAATCGATTAATTTCACTGGTGATACAACAAGAATAAGTGATATTACATATACAATTACAGATAATTCGATTGTTTATAAATATGCCTATACATATGACAATGTAGGTAATATTTTACATGATTCATACTATGAAGACTCATCTTTAGTGTTCTATAAAAATTACGAGTATGATGAACTTAATCAGCTAGTAGTTGTTGATTCAAGAGATTATAATGTCCCCGATAGTACAGATCTAACATCAACAAACTTTACCAAATTTTACTATTATGATTCAAGAGGAAATATAACTGACATTAAGACATTCTTATATGGTGAAAATGATTATAATACTGTTACAATACCATCATTTTATCAAAATAATTTTGGGACATATAGCGCAGACATGAAATACAATGGTACTCAAGATTATCAAGATATCAAGTTATTAAATATAGGACAGTCACCTAGCTTAAGTTTCACCTATTATGATCTTTTATGGCAACAACAGATTTATGGCTTGACAACAACGATGACCTATAGTAATTTAGATACAACAACTGCAGGTTACTATTTTAGAGAATATAGAGCTACAGATGGCAATTATGATCTCAGATTTAGAATTGTATTTAGAGTAGGAACACCAACAAGTGGCCCAAATACACCACAAGAGCACATTCATTATAACTACAGTTCTTCTTGGAAAGATCAACTTACTAGTTATGGTGAGATTGATTATATTAATGGAGTTCCTCAAACTGAAGTTACAACGCAAGTATACTCATATGATAACCAAGGCAATCCAATCACAATTACGAATTTTTACTTTGAGGGAAATTATTACGACCATGCAGATTTAGTGTATGACGGAAGACAACTTAATAAGATTACTGTATATGAACTAGGTTTCTCTGTTCCGGTGGTTATCATTACATATCAATATAATGATCAAGGGTATCGAACCAGTAAGAAAATTGATAGAATAATTCAAGGTTCACAAATCATTAAATATTTCCTTCAAGGTGACAAAGTACTCTATGAAACCGATGGGATTTATGGTATTATTTTTACATATGATATTGATGGAACGCTGATTAGTTTTAACTATGATAGCAATGTTAACGACTCAACAGATGGTATAGAATATTTCTACATAAGAAATCAACAGGGAGATATAACAAAGATTGTTGATCATAATGGCGACACAGTGGTTTCCTACGAATATGATGCTTGGGGAAATATCACTAAAACTGATGGTTCTCTTAAGGATACCCTTGGTAAGCTTAACCAGTATCGATATCGAGGGTATAGATACGATGAAGAAACATCATTATATTACCTAAATAGTAGATATTACGATGCAAATATTGGTAGATTTATAAATGCTGACGGATTATTGGGTTCTTTAGGAGATAGTCAAACTACGAACATGTATGCATATTGTGCAAACAATCCAGTGATGTACACAGATCCTAGCGGAGAGTTTCCCTGGGGATGGTCAATGTTTGATTCTGATACTAACAACTATACTTCATGGTATCGTTTTCGATTTATCTACGCAGATTCTGACAGTGGTATTTTTAGTAATAATGATAAGATAAACCTTGTGAAATTTGATTTAGGTATAATTAACGCTAACTTTCAAACTGACAAACTATTCAATAGCATGTCGGATGATAATATATTAAATCCAAATATGTTTTTTGAATTCAAATCTTTTACAGTTGATGGAGCTATTGGTTTAAACGATTTAGGAGGAAAAGTGAATTTGATGAGTTTTTCAGTTGGCGTAAAACTTGGTGAATCTTTTTCATTGTCTGGCACTATGTATGCAGGTATTGGATATAGAGTGAGTTTTGTCAATGGACTTAAAATAACGTTACCTTGTTATGAAGTTGAAGCAGAATTTGATTGGAATGCTGTTGTTGATTTTATTTTTGGGAATGATTAATTTTTATAATCTTATATGGAGGTTTTATAATGAAAGCACTTAGAAATAATAGCATTTTGTATTGGCTTATGTTTGTACCACTTATAGGTGGAATATTAGCTTTTTTCATTCTATATTTTCATAGGATGCAGTATAATTTTTACAACCAAAAAAAAGTTAATCTTCACTTTGTTTTAGGAGTTTTAGTGCTTATTCCATTTTATGGATTATTTTATTACTTTTATTATAGGTTAAACTATACTGTGATTCCTTTATTGATATTTTTTATATTTTTTTGGGTTTATATAGATTTTTTGTTTAACAGGGTTTACCTATTTGTTAAATTTGGCAATTCAAAATGACTTTAAGTTTGGGATTGTTGCTCGGATTTCATTAAAATGTTTTTCAGTTATAGTATTTATCAAATTGTTTTTTGATTGTTTTCAATTGAATAGTTATTTTCTATAAAAGGAGATGATCATTGTGAAAATATTTGAGTTTTTGGATAATCAGCTACAATCAAATACATATGATTTTAGATTTGAAAATCAGAATGCGGTAGATTTTACTGATTCAATCACACTATAGTATTTGCAGGGTTGGTATCTATTCGAAATGTGGTTCGATTATAAAATAGTAGCTGAGAGGTAATTATGAAAGTAAAAATAGTGGATTTAGGCCTGTTTCAGGAGTCAAATGGATATGAATTTTCAAGAGATCTAAATTCTGAATATGTGTTTGATGTTTATGCGATTATAACTTCCAAAAAAAACAAGTATGTTCTTTTATATATATCTGATATTCAAGTATTGAATTTCTTTAAACTTAATAGTAGCCTACAAATTATAGATATTAGTATTAATAGTAAATGGAATTATGTAACAAACTATAGTGGTGGAACCCATATATATTATAGTGGGGGATCTTATTTTCAACAATTAAGTATAAGGATGTTAATGCCCCTGAATGGATGATTTTGGATAAGCATTTCTTCTTGGAAATAATTGAAAAGCCGGAAATTGCGAGAGAAAAATTCTTTCATAATGAAGGTATAAATATGATTAGATAGATATATTTTGGGTTATGTCTGAATACATTACTCCAGTCATGCTTACTGACAGCACCGGATATGCACCTGAATGGTTACATTCTATTGGAAACTGGTTCGAAGAACATTGGGTAGAAATAGCTATTGGCGTAGCTTTCATTGTTGTTGGCGCATTAGTAACTGGCTTAACCTGTGGTGCAGGAACTACATTTTGGGCAGCATTTGGCTCGGCAATGTTAACTTCAGCTATTCAAGTAAGTGCAAGCATGGCTGTAGGCGTAGGTGTAAATGGCATAATAAATAAAGCTCAGGGTAATTCATTTTTTGATGATGTTGGTGATAGCTTGGTAAAAAGGTTTTATGTGGGGAGGTATATTTTCAGGTGGCTCACAAATCTTAAGCGGAGGCTTTAGATTTTTAAGAAATACATTTGGGTATAAGGGTATTAACTCCGACTATATTGGATTTCTTTCTCCCGACAAACTTCACTATAATCAGGCAGGCTCGACATTATTAAGAATTGGTACAAGAAAAGGATTGAGACTAGCAATAGATACAGGGAGATATGGTCTACATATGCATGTTATATGAAGTGCTCATATTTGGGTAATACCAGAACTTGTAGGATTAATTGAATATTTGAATGATAATTGATTGCACGGAGGTAGTTAATAATGAGAATTCATATGACGCGTAATAAAGAGAAAGATATAGCGAATTTAAGATATACCTCGCTGAAAACCTTTAACTTCAATAAGCTCAACGAGTTTATTCATTTAGATGATTTAATGATATTAACTAATGCTGATGAGTCAAACCAAGCAAAAAGGATTAAATCAGTAACTGTTGATCAAAACATTGAAAGATTAAAATGCAACAAAAGCATCTGGAATATCTTGCTTTTTGATTTGTATAATGGAGATTTGAATGAAGAGAACTTAACAGAGTGTTTGATAAATAATAAGATTAGTATATTTATTGATATAAATTTATCTGAGAATGAGGTACAGGTACTAATAAACCTGAAGAGATATAGTTATGAAGTGATTAGTGCTATGAGAGAAAAATTAGTGATTGATAGTAAAATCATATAGGACTATTAATTAGATTAGAATTGATATAATGTTGGATTAAAATTGAAAGAATAGATTACATAGAAAGGCAAACAGACTCGATATAGATCATAGGCTAATAACCTAAGTTTTAACAATATCATATCGAGTCTAACTGCCAATATAAACAGTGTTTTTATTGTAGGGTTTTCTAGTATATAATAGATAGATATAGAGTCTGTTTGAAATGGTATCATTATGGATACAACTAAAATAACTGCATTATATTGTCGAATATCTAGAGAAGATGAGCTTGTAAAGGAAAGTTCAAGTATCGAAACACAAAAAGCATATCTTAAACGATATGCTAATCAAAACAAATATTACCATACGAAATACTATGTAGATGATGGATATAATGGAACAAATTTTGAAAGGCCAGGATTTTTAGAATTAAAAAAAGATATTGAAAATTGCAAAGTAAATATTGTCATAACTAAAGATCTATCAAGATTAGGTAGAGATTATTTAGCTACAGGATATTATATTGAACACTATTTTCCTCTATATGATATTAGATATATCGCAATCAATGATCAAGTAGACACAGACAAGAATGATAATGAGTTCGCGCCATTTAAGAATATCATGAATGAATGGTATGCGAAAGATATCAGTAAAAAAATAAGAAGTGCTTATAGAACAAAAGCACTTATTGGTGATTTCACAGGTTCATATGCACCTTATGGTTATGACAAGAGTTCTAAGGATAAGCATCAACTCGTTATTAATCCAAATCAAGCACAAGTTATAAAAACGATATTTGAGTTCTATTTGGAAGGTATGAGTATATATAAAATATCAAGAATATTAAAAGATGAAAAGATTCTTACACCTAGAGCTGACTTATATAAGCACTATGGCATCTATGAATCAATCCATACAACAAATTATCCCTATGAATTGGATGCACAAACAATCATGAATATATTACTCAATGAGGTATACATTGGAACTATCATTTGTAATAAGCATCAAACAAAAACATTCAAAACAAAGCAATTGAAGCAGAATCCGAAAAATGAGTGGATTATATCAAGACATAAACATGAACCGATAATTAATGACTTAACATTTCAAAAAGTTCAAGACTTGATGAGAAATAATAAAAGATTACCTAAGACAGATCACATGAATATCTTTAAAGGAAAGGTAAGATGTAATGAGTGTGGTAAAACTTTATCATTATCAATGAGAAGCGGTAGGAAAGTACATGGAACTTTCTCTTGTGGTACATATAGAAGATACGGTAAAGAAAGATGTAGCAGTCACTATATTACTTATGATTATCTCGTTGAAAATATAAGATTAAGCATAAATAAATTAATTAAACACTCGAAGCAAAATGAAACAGAATTCAAAATAAATGTACTTAAGAACAGTTCTTTATTAAAGCGTAAAGAGGAATTAGAGAATAACTTAAACAGAAATCAAGCCAGAATCAAAACAATCAATCTTTTTGTAAAAAAATTATTTGAGAAGTATTTAAATGAAAAGATAGTAGAGAATAAGTTTTATGAAATGGATAAATCTTATGATGAAGAAAAGTTGTATATTATTGAAGAGTCAAAGAGAGATGAAGGTAGTCTTCAGATTCTTAATCAGCAACTAAATAATATTTCCACTTTTTATAAAAATATTTCAAAATATGACGAAATTACCGAATTAAATCGAGAAGACATTAAAAAATGGGTAGACAAAATCGTTATTCATGAAGAAAAAGGTAAAAATGGTAATCGTTTAGTTGATGTATATTATGTATTAATTGGAAAGATTTAGCGCATATGCATGTAAACATGACTCCAGTAATGTACGCAGATCCTAGCGGATATTTTCCTCTTGGTTTGATATTCGCTCCATCGCTAATTGAAGCCTTAGGTGCTATTCTTATTGCAGCTGCTCCATATATCGCGGTTCTCATTATAATTGTTTTGGTAGCCGTAGTTATATATGAGGCATACGAACTGACAAACACTTTAATTGATATTCAAGCTGCTAAAAAAAGTAGAGAAAGCGGTAAGGAGAAATCTACAGAAAAACCAAGCTATGTAAATAAAGGAATGCTAGATAAATCTTTGACTGCTGAAGAAAATGCCACGAATATGATGAATAATCAATGGGGTAAAGGCAATTGGGGCAAAGGACCTAAGACTAATTATAATAAAATTTTTAAATGGATATCAAGAGGTGAATTATTGAAACAAGTAATCAATACCTTTAATGGTTATGAAGATGATTATATATTAGTGATTAAATTTGACTAGGAGGAATGCTACGACATGAATATTTATAGATTGATTTATGTTCATCTGATTGAGGAATATAGAAATGAAGAGTACTTTCTTGGGTATTATTCGTCAATTGAAAAAGTACAGAGTAATATTTTATTGTACCAATCCCTTCCAGGGTTTAGAGAAAATCCATGCAATTTTGTTATTCAAAATGTATCTGTTGAAGGGGAGATCATTGATAAAAATGTATATGAAGTACAATTTTATTTACACGATGATAACTTCTCAATAGAATATGATTGCTATATTGGAGTTTTTAATTCAGAAGAACATGCAATAATAGCTTTGGATGATTTTAAGGGTTTTAATCAAGAGCATATAATACGATGTAAATGCAACAAGGAATACTTTATTAATAAAATAATTTTAGATGAACCAGTTCTATCAGAAGGTTTTACCATTGATTACTACTAGCATTAAATTTTGTAGTAATATCAGGCCAGTTTATATTTAAATACAAAAGAAGTTCCTGAGAGAGTGGATACAAGCTCAATGTTCTTATTACCATTTGCACTTATTGCTCTTCCACTTAAATAAAAAAGAAGATTATTATTATATATGAGCATTAAAGGTTTTAGAACAAAATCATCAATTGAGATGATATCTGTTCCAATTGTTCAAAAAAGTGTTTCCAATTCATAGATATGATCACCAAACTCCTCTGTATTATTTAAACAGCAGATATTATGATAAAAATATCGCTAGATTTATAAATGCTGACGGATTATTGGGTTCTTTAGGAGATAGTCAAACTACGAACATGTATGCATATTGTGCAAACAATCCAGT
>JAHISX010000020.1 GCA_018817915.1 Bacillota bacterium | reverse complement strand
TTAAGATTTTGGGTAGATACTTAATCTTATCATATCCGTGGTCTTCTTTTTAATGCATAAAAAAAAGGCCTTTTTAAAAGATTGTAAACACCACAACCTTTTTTAAAGCCTATACAACACCACAACCTATTTTAAATACCTTCTTTATGAAGCGCTCGAGCAAACTGCCTCTATAATATTAGTTATGGAGGTATTTTTTATGGCGAGCAAAGGTCAAAAGTATAAGAAGTGCAATCTAGATTTTAAACAAAAGATCCTAGAAGAATACAAAGCAGGATCAACGAGCAATTTTTTACATAAACAACTTCTAATTTTCAAATCACCATATGCTTATCATCGATATCAATCGAGTTAACATATGTATACTTTTCTAATATGATCATTTTCTTTGTCGAATTCAAATATTTCTACATGTAAACCCATTTGTCAACACTTGGGTTTATTATTATATAGTGAGTTTCATACAGGGCATCTATAGAGCATATGATTAATTATAATTATCATCAGACATATTTGTATTTAATCTTGTTATTGCAACCAATAGTTGCTTGTAATCAATCACTATCAATCGTATACTAAAGATGTAAGGAGGTTGGACATGCTAAATTTAGATTTAATTAGTAAAAAAATCATAGAGAAAAGAAAACAAAAAGGTATGACTCAAAACGAACTTGCTGATACTTTATTTGTCTCGAGACAAGCAGTTAGTAAGTGGGAGATGGGAAAATCTCTTCCTAGTATTGAAGTACTCTTAGAAATGACAGAACTCTTTGATGTTACCATTGATTATATACTTGATGGCTCAGAGCTCAGCGATCATGACTATCAATCAATGTTTATGCAATACCCAAGGGAATCAGTTATCTATCACTTTCTTAACTCCAATCACTTAAATGAAGATATCAAAAATATCTTTTACCTCCTCACACCAAAGGAGAGAAAATTAATGGTTGACCAATTTATTGCGAAACAGCTATGTGTTGATGTCACTATATTATGGCCATACTTAAGTGTGGTAGAAAGAAAATACTTGATTGGTAACTTTAAGTCTAAAGATATGGATCAAGAATTACTTAATCTCTACGATTTAATGTCTAGAGAAGAAAAAATGATGGTCAATCCAGAAGGAAGAAGTACCATCACTTATGTTTCAAAAAAACGAAAAGGAGAAAAGAGTTAATATGAAATATACTCAATTGTTACCATTTATGGGTAGAGAAGAATTAAAAAAAATAGCACAGGAAATAATGAACGGTGAGTTAAAAGGTGTCAAACTACAATCACTATTTCCATTTTTAGGAAGAGAAGATCTTCATGAGATAGTCGATCAACTCATTGAAAAGAAAGAAACTGAAATGCTTGGTCGCGCAATTCCCTTTATTTCTAGGGAAAAAGTTTTAAATATTTATTATACTGCTGAAAAAGGTGAACTCCCTGATTTTGATGCTTCCAGTTGTATACCTTTTTTAGATACTGATAAGATTAAAGAAATATTTAGAGAACTAGTAAAAAATGCTCCAGTTGAGTCAGATGATGGGGACGAAGATTAGAAATCTTCGTAAATATTTGATTAAGGCGGACATATATAAAAAGAGATATATGAACTGAACCCCAAAAAGTAGACACTAAATAAAAAAGTGGCTACTTTTTTTGTTTTCTTCGCTTTGTATTATAAAATTCTATCCATTCATGTACTAAATTTATGTATTCTTCTAAATTTTTGATATGATGATTATAGAGAGTCTCTTTCTTTAAAAGAGAATGAAAACTCTCTATTACTGCGTTATCTAGAGGGGTACCTCTCCTAGACATGGAAATGAATATACCATTAGACTCGCAGATAATTCGATACTCAGTTGAAAGATACTGAGAACCTTGATCTGAATGGAGGACTAGTCCATTCAGATCTTTTGTTTTCCTTATAGCTTCGTTAACTGTATCCATCACTAAACGATTGTCATTACGATGACTGATGACATGCGAAACGACTTTTCTAGATTCTAAATCAATAATACTGCTTAAGTATGCACGTTTATTTCCCCAGATGAGATAGGTAACATCTGTTACCCATCCTCTTTGATTGAAGTTTCTTTTAATAAGGTCATCTTTAACGTTTTCTTCTATATACTTTTGAGTATAGTTAGGACGAATCTGTTTGATATACTCTGCTTGAATACCATATTTCTTCATGATGCGAAGTACACGCTTGTGATTCATGACCACACCCATTGTATCTCTGATCTCGTCAGTGATTCTTCGATAACCATAGGTTTTCTTGCTATCGTTAAAAGATTGTTTAACAGCCAAGTAATCAGGATAATCAGGGTCTTTGGTCTGTCTATACTTATAATAATTGCTTTTGCTAACCTCTAAAACCTCACACATTGTTTTTAACCGGTAGACTTTGCGATGCTTGTCGATAAAGATTATTTTTTCTTTCGATCGACCACCTCCAAGTAGTCCTGGAATTTTTTTAAGATTTCATACCGTTCCTTATAGTCAATCTCATCATTCTTAGGTCTTCCTTTTGGTTTCTCTACGAGTCCTCCATTCTTACGATACTGATATACCCATGTATTGATTGTTCCTGTAGGCACTTGATAGCGTGTCTCCAGTTCACTATAGCTCACTCCTTTTTCTACCTTCTCTAAAATAATTTTTAACTTTTGTTCCTTAGTATACTTTTTAAACTGCTGACTTTTGCTCGCCATAATAAAAACACCTCCATACTCTAATGATAGTATGAAAGTGTTTATTTGATTTAAAAAAATTGCTCGGCTCAAAACCATTTAACAAGATTAAACCCTTTTTTATTTATTGTCTACTAAATGGGGTTCACTCTAATAAGTTACTTTTTTAATATCTTAGGAGGGGAATGTGTCGGAGAATATCGTAACAGAGCAAACTCTACATTTGTGGTTAAACCATCACCCAAAATCAGAATGGCATATAAGAACAAACTCGAAAGCTGTAGCGGTTGAATCTGCTACGGTTTTTTCAATTTCCTTTATAAATGAAATGTGATATACTTTATTTATAATTATACGATTTTACGGGGGTTGTCATGGATAATTTTGAAGTTTAAATGAGTGGTGTTGTTTTAGCTGCACGGATACTTAATATAAAGACTCCTGATGTGCAGTTTTTAATGACATAAATTTGAACAAGAAAGGCATCAATGCAGTCTTTCTAAAAGAAAAAATGATTATAGCTTTTAATGAGGTATGGATATTATTGGCAAACATTCTAGAAATTTTGACAACGTGTTTTCACGAGACTAGACATGTTTTTCAATACCTGGTAGTTTCAGGTAAGTATAAAGGAAAAGAGTTCATCAAACAAACTACAATCAAAACATGGAAACAAGATATGGAGAATTATGAGAAACCTTCTGGTATTCTAGAAAATGATGAAGACTACCTCAAACAAGATATAGAAATTGATGCAATAGCATTTGCACATTATCACATGAACAAAATCTTTAATGTGAAAACAGATATTCCAGATTTAATTAAAGAAAAAGTAAAATATATATCCACACAATATAAAAATATCTAGTGAGGTGATTCTGATTGAAAATTGATCTTTTAGGTGGATTTAAATTTATAAATGAATTGTACGTTGTGAGGACGATGTCAATTGCGGAAAGAGCGTTGATTAGGCAGAAGAAAGACTTGTATAATTATATTGCTATCCATCTATGGTCTATAGTCAAAACTCTAATCGTCTTCATTTTATTATTATCATTGATACAATTTCCAAATAGAGTACCTTTCGGGTTATTCTGGGTGTATTTACTTACAGGACTTGGTTTTCTAATATGTGATTCTTTAGGGATTAAAGCGCTTTTCGATCTTATAAAGAAGTTTTTTATTCAATTGTTCAAATTTATGAAAGAAGTATATCATGGTAGTGTAAAAAAGTATTTTCAAATGACTGCAAGCAATTCAAAAAAATACAAGTTTATAGGCAAATGTTTTTATTGGTTAATTGCTTCGATTGGCTTCATAATTCCTTTGATAGTTATATTATTTAAGTTGGTTATCATTGTTTCAATATATGTTTTTGTGTTTCTTTTGATAACAGTTTTAGGGAACGAGGCTCTTCCATTAGTCGTTACACATACCTTAGCTAGGTTAATTCCGCTAAACAGTGTTATTGTTCAATATGTATTTTATATTTTAGCATTCATTGTAATCTACCTTATAATTGATTATCGAATCAGACAAACCATGGGTGTATTAGTGGTCGATGAAATTGTTGAAGACGGTAGAAAACAAATAGAAGGACTTGAGTTAATAAGTACAAATGGAATAATTAGTATATTTAGCAAAGATAAGAAATATTTGGTTGTTGATCATGAATGTAGTCAACTTACTTTATATACTGTTAACTCAAAATATATTAGAAGAAGACAAGCATTTGAAGCATGGATTATCAAAAGAAATGAAAAACGTAATAATCTTACTATAGAAGTCAGCCCACACGAGATTTCTGAGATAGAGACAAAAATAGATTAATAGGTATAAACAAATATAAAACATAAAACTACGGTTTATAAGAGAGGTGATTGTAATGGCAGATTTATTTGGCAGAACTTACGAGTTTGTTACAAAGGCTGAACTAAAATCAGCAAAAGAAGAAGTTGATTCTATTATTAGAAAGCTTCAAAAGAGCTTGAGACCAGAAGGAGTAACATTTATTCCTACTTTAGTTGGTAGTGCAGGAAGGAATCTTGTCACTAAAGAAGTTGGAGAAAATAAAGGGTTTGATTTTGATTACAATTTTTCAATACAGAAAATGCCTGATATTGATTTAAAATCACTAAAACATTTATTTATTAACAAAGTAAATGCTATACTGTCAACAACAAATTTTAAATCAGTTGAGAATAATACTCAAGCTATGACAATTAAGGTAGTTGACACAAGTAAAAGTAAGATAGTTCATGGCTGTGATTTTGC
This sequence comes from Bacillota bacterium, assembly GCA_018817915.1. GTDB lineage: Bacteria > Bacillota_I > Bacilli_A > Acholeplasmatales > Acholeplasmataceae > Peloplasma. The sequence continues at coordinate 4,159 of JAHISX010000020.1, read as the reverse complement.
AATTGTAAATGATTATATAGACCTTTTAGAAGACTCCTACCAAGATATATTGATATATAACAAACAAAATAACACGTACATTTGGAACAAACGACCTAATGGCAGAAACTACGGATTCAAAGTATCTAATATTTTAGCAAATGGTCTTTGGGGTGAGTTGAAAGAAGAATATTTAAAATTAAAGAACAACAATCGTGATCCTGAAAAAAAATCATTTTCACTCTATTTTGAGGCGATAAGTAATGCGTACAACCGATATGACTGGAGTTAATGTTAAAGAGAAAAAGGTTTTGCTTTCCAGCACTAAGGAAGAATTCATAAAGAAGCTAACATTTCATTCTGAAGATGAGAAAACAAGATGCCTCAATTATCTGGATTTAAAGGGACTATCATACCACGTTGTTTTAGCCAATTATATTGGTTTTAACAGCAAAGGGAAGATTGAATATAAAAAAGTATCCAATCTCTATAAATATGATAAGAGAATACGAAATATCCTATATAAATACTTATCCGCATTAGAAGAAGGTATTAGAGGTTTTATTAGCAATACTTACTCTAATGATTTGAAGAAGTATAAAAAGCTATCAAAGCGGATATTTGATCTGATTCAACAAGGAAGCAGTTTAACAAAAGAACTAGAAAATTTAGAGTTTAATAAGTTAATTGATTTATCAATGAAATTGGATGAATCACTCTTAATTCAATTATATGGATCGGTAGATAATCTTGAGGCTAATCTAAATGCAGTTAGGGTGTTGCGAAATACTGTTAGTCATCATAGAATGCTATTTGTTTATGAAGATTTTGAAATCTGTTATATCGATGGTATTGAGTGTAATTCGTTAGTAGATAATATCAGAAACCTACACCAATTGTTGAAACCATATTATAAGGAATTCTTCAAAGATGCTATTAATGAAAGCTGCACTGACGAAGAAGACAGTCAGTTTAAATATTCTTTACCAATAAAGACAGTACTTTCAATATAGAATTGATAAAAAAATAGGTTTTGATTATAATAGATTTATGTGAAAAGTTGTAACCTTTTAGTTTGAAAAGAGCAAACTTAGTAATGCCAAGACAAGGAAACAACATAAAAGAAATCAATAGCAAAGAACAACTTATCTACAATTCACCTATAAGTATACATATAGAAGGAGCTTTAGCATGAGATCAATTTACGAAATTAACAGAAATAAAATGAAAGATATCAGAATTCAAGTTGTGAAATTTCACTTACTAGTAAATAGACATATCTTTAATATCTTGAGAGTTATAATTTTTGCTTCAGCATTACTCCTTTTCATTCTTGGCCTTATATCTGGATTTAAAACAGAATTTTACATATTAGTAGTTGCAACTGTTTTAGTCAATGTTCTATTGAGTAAATCCATTCAACTACGCCTAGCAGTAAAAAATATAGACAAAACATTTCGCAAATTATCAATTGATAAATTTCAAGTAAATTTTGAAGCTGATGAGACAAGTTTTACTATAAGTACAGATCTTGGAGTTAAAACAATTCAGTCACATTTTAATTATAGTGATATCTATACCAGTCAATTTGATTCAAAAGAGGACATCCATATATTTACTTCTGGTAAAATGGCTTCAAATTATGCAAAATCAAGACCACGTTATATATACCTTGGTAATCTTGATGAAGAAGATAAACAAATTCTAATTGAAAAGTTTAAATCGAATAGCAAGAAATACTTAGTAGATGATAAAATAGAAAAATTAGTAATGAAGGAAAAAAGTATTAAAAAGAATCATAACATCCGAAATGTAATTTTGTTTTTGGTTGCAATTGCAGTCATTCTAACAGTTTCTAAATTTGGAGTATTCAACTTATTTTCATATGGGACATATCCATTCGATTCTATAGAACTGGTGGAAGAATATGACCAATACATGATAAGTGAGACTGAGACTACATTTATGGTTTTTGGTTATATCAAAGATAGTGATGATTTAGTTTTAAACTCATATTTTATTGATCCAACTCGAGATGTAGTTTATTCGCAGCTGGAAACGAAATATTGTAATGTGAATTTTGAATCAATTTCTGATGATGTTAAGAAATGTTATGGTGCAGAATTTCAATACGGATTCAATAGCCATATGTCAATTAATCTGATTATAAGACTTGAAAAGGACACCACGATAGACTTTTACTCTAATGATATTGATTTTGTGTTAATCGATGAATTTAGCGACTATAATTACTATATAGCTTCATATTATGGGGCTATAAGAGATATAGTCGAGTTTAGTATTAATGGAAAAGACTACGTGATTAATTAATGGAACAACTGAAACATTAACAAAACTGAATCACTATAAATAGTCGATAAAGTTAGTAATTACAAGACAGTAGACTTTAAGCGGAAACAAAGGAGTAATCAAAATGAGTATTTTTGCAAAGAAACCAAATAGTCAGAAAATTGCATTTTTTTGTAACTGGTTTATAGATAACAATGAATTATTTATTGAACCTATGAAACAAAAAGAACAAAACATAACTAGTGTTATAGAATCAGCAAATGAGATTCAGGGGTGTTTAGCCGTACCATATAGAGATGGCTACAAGGGTAATATTGAACTTGAATATGGTTTTAATCAGCAAGAAAACAAATGGGAATTAGACCTATTTCACTTGAATGATACTTTTCTGATTAAAACTACTTCTATGATCAAAGAATATCTAGATTCAAGAATTGGTGAAACATGGATAATCCGTGTTACCAAGTAAAAAAAACTTCTTATCTAAGCCACTTTTAGCAGAGGTGCATAAGTTCCGCTAGTGGTCCGCAATTATATCAGAACAGGTCATGTAACACAGTATTTGCAATGAAAATATTGATAAGATAATATTGAAACTAATGAGGTAAAAATATGGAATACTCAATTAAACTGGACGAAAAAGAAAAATACTGTCTTCACGATAGTAGTGTTAGTAATATTGAATTTATTAACCACAAATTGATTATTCATTTTAAAGAAGGTTTTTGGATAACTGATGACAACGGAAAAGAAGTTCAACAGTTAAATAATTGCAGAACGATTTATGATTTTGAAATCCCAGAAGATGAAGAATTAAATACACTCATCACAACTTCGTATAAAAATAAAGAAAAAGAAATACCCTTAATTGATTTCAAAAAGCAATTAGAAGCAGAAGTATTCGAGATAGGTTTTGAATACAAATCATCCTTTCGAAGAGGTGTCTTATTGATTGGAAGTATTGGAAATTTAAAATGTAATATATTTATAGATTATATAGAACTGATTACATATTTGGCAGATAAAATGTGGAAATATTAGTTTATCTTAGCATTTGAGAAGAAATATTATAATGGGAAGATGGAAATGAAAAAAATAGAAGGTGGATTTATTATTTTAGAAACATTTGGATTACTTGGATTTTTGTATTCTACATATAGAGATTCAAGTCCTAAATTATACCTAAATGAATTACCTGCTTTTGAAATTATTTATAGAACATTTATGAATATAAAAGCCCGATTTTAAAGATAAATAAGAAACAAGATATATGCCTGTCATTGTTTTATAACCCGTATTTTTCTGAATTTTATACTATTCTTAAAAAAGAATCTAAAATAATTCCTTTACATAGGAAAAAATTCTTGATAAACTACCTTTTGAAGTATTTAGCAGATTCCTCAACTAAAGAAATAATTACAGATCAAAGCATAGTTATCGATGGACAATGTAGAGAAATCTACACTAATCAGGATATGTATTTGAAAAGTAATGAATTATTAAAGATATTAAAAAATCCAAGAAATAAAAACTAAAGGAAAAAAAATATGAATTGGTTAAGCGGATTATTAGGTAGTATTCTTGTTAGAAGAAAATCTAAGAGTAATGAAAGTAATATTATTGAGTATCCTACTTCATGGAGAATTGTTCCTATTTTAGGTATTTTAGTATTTGTTATCATTTTACTATTGCCGATTTTTCTACCTGAATTTATTAATCAAGATTCAGTATTCTTCTTTGTTTTCTTTTTGGTTTCTATTATAATTGTTTTTACATACTTCACAGTTTATTTGTTTATTTGGAAAGTAGAAGTTTTTGATTCATATTTTTTATTCAGTAGAGCTTTTAGAAAACAACAAAAAATAGCATA